>JANOUH010000258.1:0-7108 GCA_031416795.1 Cytophagales bacterium
TCTCGGATAACATGTACTATCCTTATGATCCCAAACGCAAAGTGATTTTGCAACAAGATGGTTTCCTCGACAAAGAATTGATGCACGTCAAGGACCTGAAGTCAGAGGATCGCCCGCTCAACCAGAAATGGAGTTGGGATCGAATACTCCGCTCATGCTTCATCAAACAAGCGGATGTGTTGCAAGGTATCTTCTTATTTGAAGATGACTTTGATCTGGACACCATGCGCAGGAACTTTGACTTCTACGAACCGATGACGGTGCATGAGTCTTCACTCTCACCCTGCGTGCACGTAATTCTTGCCAGCAAGTTGGGTTACAAAGAGCAAGCCTACCAGTTTTATCTGCGCACTGCGCGCTTAGACCTGGATGATTATAACAACGATACCGAAGAAGGTTGTCACATCACATCGATGGCGGGCACGTGGATGAGTGTGGTGAAAGGTTTTGGTGGCATGCGTGTGCGCGAGGGCAAACTGCACTTTGCACCTTACCTGCCTGATCAATGGAAATCCTATTCGTTTCGCATTGAGTTCCGCGATCGCGTGTTGAAGGTTAAAGTCTCGAACGAAAAAATCGAAACGGTACTTGAACATGGTGAGCCATTAGAGGTAATCATGAATGGCAAGCCTGTGCTGTTGAAGTAAGCGTTTTATGAAAGCCTTAAAGCCGATTGCTCAAAGCGAGACGTTCCATCGGGTGGTGAGCATCATGATCGTGCTCTGCTCCATCACCCTGGGAGTAGAGACTCTTTATCCTGAACACAAAATAGTTTTTGACATCATTGATATGTCATTCACATTTTTCTTTGTGTATGAGATCATCATCAGGTTGCTGGCAGAAGATTATGGTTTGAATTTTTTCAGATTATTTTATGCACGCAAGCAAGACGGTCATTGGAAATTTACGCTGGCAGAAGATGGCTTCTGGAACTGGTTTGACTTTGCCATCGTGGCGGTGAGTGTGATCAGTTTGTTCTCTCATATATTTGAGCATCCTGAATTTTTAGTGGTGAGTCGCTTGTTCCGCGTGCTGCGCGTGCTGCGTTTGCTCGAAGTGAGTGACGATCTAAAATCGGTGGAGCGCAAGATTGTTAGCATCATTCCCACCATATTTTCATTTGGATTACTTCTGGGCATCCTGCTCTACATCTATTCGATCATTGGTATCTATTTATTCAGTCACCACCAATATCAGAATGCTGATTTTACAAACCTGAGTCATGCGTTTCTTACACTTTTTCAACTGATGACATTAGATGGCTGGTCGGAAATGATGTATGCTGCCAGTGATCACTATAATGGCAGCTGGCTGATCAAAAGTTATTTTGTGAGTTTTGTGGTGCTCACCGCCATTGTCAGCTTTAATGTGTTTGTGGCAGTGCTCACCTCGCAGGTGCATGAGAAGGTGATTCTCGATCAGAAATTTTCAGACAAAAAACTATCCCGTATCGAAGGCGATATTTCTGAAACAGAGCGCGAAGTAGAAACCGGTTTCAAAGAAGTGCTGGAAGAATTACGTGCCCTGCGCAAAGAAGTAGAGGCACTGAAAAAGAGTTAGATTCAGATCGTAGAGTGTGAGATTATTCTCAAATTACTTCAGAATCCTACTTCTACTTTAGCGGAGCAACTTTATGGCCCAACAGCGAGATAAGTATACAGTCACCCATATAATCTCCTATTTTGCAGACAAATCAGACCTGTTTGCAGATACTTTTCTTTAAAGCCAAAACAAGGAAAGACCTTTGATCCTATTTAGCTGGTAATTTTGAATCATGAAAAAGTCATTCATTGTATTATTACACATTGGTTTTTGGATCTGCTATTTCATCTTAATCGTAATTATGTTAGGTGTTTATGCTAGAACTATGCCTAATGAGGCTAATCAAACCGACCGTGTTTTCAATGCTTTTTATAGCGTTTTGCTTTTCGCGTTCATGCCTTCGTTTATTTCATATTGGTTGTATTATTTTCTATTGTTTCCCAGGTATCTTCAACAAAGAAAGATTTTTCTCTCCATCATTTTTGGTATACTCATTTCAGCAATAGCAGCTGGGGCAGGGTACATCATCCTGCGGTATTTAATAGAGTCGGGTCGGATTATTGATATGGATGAGGGCGGCAAACACGGCAGATCAACCGCTCTTAGAGCCATAGTGATTATGACTTTTATTGGTGCAATCTGTGGCAGTGTGGCATTAGTCATAAAAGGTTTTATAACCTGGTTCAATGAAATTAAATTGAAGCAGATGTTAAAGGAAAAAAATCATGAAATGGAAATGGCGTTGATCAAATCACAACTCGACCCGCATCTTCTGTTTAATACCATTAACAACATTGATTCATTAATTTTAACAGATGCCGTGGCAGCGTCTGATTACTTAAATAAACTATCCGATATCATTCGCTTTGTGTTATATGAAACTACAGTTGATAAAATTCTTCTGTCTCAGGAAATCGAATACATTGAAAAATACATCGCATTGCAAAAAATAAGAACATCGAACGAAACGTATGTTCATTTTACAGTGACGGGTGTAATTGGTGACAAACATATTGCACCCTTGGTCTTTATTCCGTTTATCGAAAATGCCTTTAAGCATACTAATAATAAGAAACTGGAAAATGCCATTACCGTCAACATCATTATAAATGATGAAACCATACAGCTGATATGCGAAAATAAATTTGATTCAAAGTCAATAAAACAACCTATTGGAGGCTTAGGTAATGGACTTGTTAAAAAACGACTGGATCTTATTTATGCAGGAAAACATTCTTTGGAAGTAAATAGATCCAATGAACTGTACAGCATCCACTTAACAATTCCCAATGGTTAAATACCAATGCATCATCATTGAAGATGAGCCACTAGCGCTTGAAAAGACAAAGGACTTTGTAAATAAAGTTCCGTTTTTGAATTTGAGTGGCACGTTTGACAATGCACTGACCGGGCTGACATATTTAAACAATAACAAGGTTGATTTGCTTTTTTTGGATATCAATATGGATGAATTGTCAGGTATTGAATTACTTGAAAGTTCAAAAATAAATAGCCAGGTCATTATTACAACGGCCTACCAGGAGTACGCTTTAAAGGGCTACGAACTGCAAATAACAGACTATCTTCTAAAGCCATTTACATTTAATCGTTTTTTACAGGCGGTCAATAAAGCTCAGGAAAATTTAGTGCGTCATGCTTCCGAATCTCAGCCGGAATTCATTTTCGTTAAGACTGAAAATCGACTTGAAAAAGTTATGCTCGATGAAATCGTGTACATTGAAGGAATGAGAGATTACCGAAGAATTCATACGACTCATAAGAAGGTTATGACCTTACAGAATTTCAGTGAGTTTGAAACGTTAATTCCATCCAGTGTCGTGTGCCGGGTGCACAAGTCATACATGGTGGCCCTCAATAAAATCGAATCCATCGAGCGGAGTAGAATAAAGATAGCTGATCAGTTAATCCCTATTTCAGAAACCTACAAGGAAGCTTTCTTTCAACTCATCAGAACAGGCAGTAAACCACCCGTTATTTGACGGGCTGAAATCCTCAGGATGCAGACATATTCCCGTGCTTTGCATAATAGAATTGTTGAGCCCCACGCATTCCTCTTCATTTGTTCAAAAAAGAACAATGATGAAAAAACACTTACAAAAAGGACTCATACTAGGTATGATTTTCCTTGCCGGAAACGCCTTTGGTCAAATGGAAGGAACACGATCAGACAAAATCAAGAATGATCGGTTAACAAGAACCTATTTAGATTTCCTGCTTAATGCGGTTAGTACAAACGTTAATTATGGTAAGTCAAATGGTTCATTAGCAGATTATAAGAAATCAACGATTGGCGCACAGATTGGTGCGTCATTCCAGGCGGGTATTACACCTACTGTGTCATTGGTATCCGAACTGTATTTTATAATGAAAGGCGGCCAATTAAATGCAAATAATCCACTCACGACAAGCAAAACGACTCTTCGGTTTTATGCATTAGAACTACCCGTGTTAGCGCGTTTCAACATAGGTAGATTTTACGCAAATGCCGGGCCATCCATTGCGTACAACTTTTATGGAACCCGGAAAATGGAAGGGTCAACTACAGCGATCTCATTTAAGAATTCAAACGCAGCCTTTAAACGTATTGATGCTGGTATTCAAATGGGTGCAGGTTATCGTTTTAATGTGAAACAAAAGAGCGTTGTATTAGATGTACGATATACCTACGGTTTATCTAATATTTCTAACGACCAGGAAATGTACAATCGATATCTAAATATCAGTTTACATTTTTCCAAACCCTGGAAAACAAACCCACTAGAGAAAAAATAGCAAATCATAAATTAAAAATCCCTTTCGCTCACCTTATTAATCTTAAAAAATGAAAACAAGAGATTCAAACGGAAATACCGCAATCGTGAATGGTGTATCAACGGATCGAACCCCGATGACTTCCATGAGAAAGACCTCACTGTTCGCGGGCGGGCTCTACCTACTCACCTTTGTCTCGATCCCGACACTCGCTCTCTATGGTTCCATACACGATCCGAACTACATCGTTGGCCCAGGTCCGGACTCTGCTGTCATCATCGGCAGCATACTCGAGATAATCGTGGCCCTCGCGGGAATCGGCACTGCCGTTGCACTGTACCCGGTACTCAAGAAGCAGAACGAAGGACTCGCGCTAGGCTTAGTCAGCGCCCGAGTCCTGGAAGCGGGTACCATCTTCGCTGGCGTTATGTTTCTCCTCACGGTCGTCACCTTACGGCAGGCCGGAGTCGGTGCCGATGCGTTGGTCACCGGCCACACGCTGGTGACCATGTATGACCGGGTGTTTCTCATTGGACAAAGCTTTATGCCGGCCGTGAACGACCTGTTGCTCGGCTTCTTGCTATACCAGTCGCGTTTGGTGCCCAGGGGTCTTTCACTGATCGGAATCATCGGGGGGCCAGTGCTCATCGCGGGCGACATCTCCGTGCTGTTCGGTCTCATCGGGCAACGTGACCCCACTACAGCACTGTTCGCAATTCCGGTCGCGCTATTTGAGTTTTCACTTGGCATCTGGCTCGTTGTAAAAGGATTCAATTCAATATCTGCTGCAACTGCTCCCGTTCAAAATTTATTTAAGTTGGCGGCAACCACGAAGACGACAACTCCCGAACTTTCAAATTAAAGACCAGGCAAGGTGATTTGAATACAACGGCAAATTCATCCTATCACTTGTAAGTTTTTATTTAAGCTAACCACTTACCTACTTAGTGCCTATTTGGAACAGAAATACAGAGCTATAACCATGTAGTGACAAGGGGCGCAAAATGAAAGTGTCGTAAAAAAAAGCCAATCGCATGTACTAAAACTATTATGATGACCATTCAACACCCCTTGTATGTTCTGGCAATCTTCTTACTTTGGTTCATAGTTAAAGCAATTGTATTTTGTTTTAATCTTTTAAATCATTGACTCTATGCCCAAGACCATCGGAAAATTTATGAAGTGGATCGCACTTACATTAATTACATTATTATTCCTTGGCTTCCTGTATTTCTGGTTTATTTTTTTGGCGAAGCCAGAACCAATAACTATGGCCGGAGAAATCAAAGATTTTGAATTGCACACTGTAGTATTAGGAGAGAAGACCCAGTGCAGTGATGGATCCCCTTTCTCCATCTTTACGCGAAAGGGAAAATCAGATAACCTGATTATTCATTTTGCAGGAGGAGGAGCCTGTTGGGATAGTTTAACATGTGCCTCTCCCATCAACCTAATGAGTGTTTTCGATGGTGATTCAAAGCAAATAAAGTCATTTTACATTCCTCAGATTTTCAGAGCCATCCCCAAGTTAATAACCGGACTATTAAATAACGAGACCGAATCGAATCCATTTAAAGATTGGAATGTGGTATACATCCCGTATTGCACGGGTGATTTACACATCGGAAATATTACCAACACCTACAGCTATGACGGCAAGAAATTTGAAATCCATCACAACGGACGCAACAATAGTTTGGCAGCATTGGAATGGGCGTTCAAAAATTTTGAGAACCCCGGCAAGATTTTAGTTTCAGGTGAAAGTGCAGGAGCCTATGCATCCGCTTTCTGGGCTCCCGTTGTTGCTTCACATTATGAGGATAAACAAATCTATCAGCTTTCTGATGCATCATTGCTTACCTCCAACCGATGGAAAGAAATTATGGACACGGTATGGAAAGCGGAGAGTTTATCATACCTGAATTTCAAGGTTGGAAAAGATATTTTCGAGGATGCGCTACTGCAACGGCAGGACTCTTTGAATTACAAGATCAAACATTTGCACAGCAATACAGTTTTTGATGTAGTGCTGACCCGGTTCAGTGCCGCACTCAATCACACACCCACCAACACAAATGATTTTATTGATGATTGGTCTTTAACTATGCGCGCCTCCATGAAAAGACTGGATGATTCCAGACTAGATTACGAATATTTTTTATCCAATTGCCAATATAATGCTGCGAATCATTCCACACCGCACGTACTCTCCGGTTTCGATTACAACAACTGTGACGCTGATCAAATCTCATTTCCAGATTGGTTAAAGAAAAATATTATAGAAGATAAATCCATATCGGTTGGAAACAAGTTGTTTGACTCGGAAAATAAATAGTTAAAACGATATCATCTTTGTAAGATACGTCTGGCATCAAGAATAATTACCCTCGGTCTGTGTTCTTCACCATAGTCGTTAACTTAAGAATGAACAGAAGTCTATGAAGGTTATATATCATCCCTAAAGGGATTTTGAAACTTATGGTGGATGGTTTACTACCAACATGTCGTCCCTAGCGGGACTCGTTTTACATAGTCAGTTAAAGTCCCATAGGGCCGACATATTGGTAGAAAGTCACGCAGAATGAATTCAAGTCCTGTAGGGACGACATATAAAGGCTTAGCCATAGATGGCAACACTAGTTCTAATACATCTCCTAATGTTAACGACTATAGTCACCGACCCCCAACAACGTCCTGCGAATCTTCAAATTTGCATCTTCAATTTAAGGACGAAATGCTACAAGTCGTGGCGCGATATACTACAACCCACCCGGTGGAATGCTACAAGTCGTGG
>JANOUH010000259.1:0-12807 GCA_031416795.1 Cytophagales bacterium
CATCACTAAATTATATGATTAAGATCATATTTACGCTTGGTCAACAATCATGTGGTGGTAGTTGAAGTAGCCCTAACGTTGTATCGCATAACAGCCAATAAACCAACCGAGTTATGAAACAGAAAGCAAAAAAAATCAACAACAGAGCCTGGATCCTAACCATGGCCGCTGTCTTTGTTGTGCTAGGCGCATCAGGACAAGCTAATTACAGACAAAGTGGAACCACCAATGTTACCATAGCAGGAACGTCTACTATGCATGATTGGACCATGACTTCAACAGGCGCAAACTATAATGCCACTTTCGAAGTAAATGCAGATGGCACACCCTCCAAGCTAACGATGGTCACCTTTACCCTTCCAGCCGAAAGTTTGAAGAGTCATGAGAAAGCAATGGACAAGAATGCTTACAAATCCTTAAACACAGATAAGTATAAGGACATCACCTTTCAGCTCACTTCTTCAAAAATTACAGGTAAAACCATTACCTGCAACGGCAACCTCACGATCTCTGGCACAACCAAGCCCCTGGAAGTAGATGTTACCTACGAAGCGAAAAACGTCACCCTGGTGTTCAAGGGCTCCAAAAAGATAAAAATGACCGACTTCAAAGTAGAGCCACCCAGCTTCATGTTTGGCACTATTAAAACCGGAGACGAAATCACGATATCCTTTGATGTCACCCTATAACAAATCAAACTCTAATAAAATCCTATATTAAAATTACTCAACTAAAAATTAATTGTTATGAAAACGAGAACAGTTTCCTTAAAAAGCCTGGTGATGACACTGGGGCTACTTTTCGCAGGTGTGATGGCTTTTGCCCAATTACAACCTGCCATGCAATACTTCAGATATTATGATCAACGCGGTGTTAATGTATTTGAGACCTCCAAAGATGATACCGTTGTGTATGACGGCTTGAAACTTCGTATTGGTGCCGGATTTACTCAAGGTTATCAAAACTTAAAGCACAGTAATGGATTACCTCCACCAGCAACAGCCACGACTCCTAAATTATATGAGATGGCTGGTGGTTTTCCTCTTGCACAAGCCAACTTCAACATTGACGTTCAATTGTACGATGGTGTTAGCTTAAACCTGGTTTCTTACATGTCATCTCACCACCACAATGAATTCTGGGTAAAGGGTGGATACTTACAAGTTGACAAGGTGACCTTCCTGAACAGCGAATTCATGAACAACCTTTGGAAAAACCTTACTTTGAAAGTAGGTCACATGGAAGTTAACTATGGTGATGCTCACTTCCGCAGAAGCGATGGTGGCCAAACTATGTGGAACCCATGGATTGAAAACAACATCATGGATGAATTTACTACTGAAATCGGTGCCGAAATATATTATAAGAATAAAGGAATCACTGCCATGTTTGGATTTACTGATGGCGAAATTCAAGGTAACGTAAACGATCCTTCTGTTCCTGATGGTGCTAAACGCAAGCCTTCTCTTTACGGTAAACTTGCCTTCGACAGACAGTTAAAAGATAATCTTCGCGTACGTTTGTCCGGATCAGCAATGACTACCAAGTCTTCTGCAAGCAACACCCTCTTCGGAGGCGACCGTACAGGATCTAACTATCAATATGTAATGGAAAATGCGCCTGTTACCTTATCTGGTAACTTCACATCAGGTCGTTTCAACCCTGGCTACCGCGATAACGTAACTGCCTTTATGGTGAACCCATTCATAAAATTTGGTGGACTTGAGGTGTTTGGAACATGGGAATATGCCTTTGGAAAAAATTCTCTTGAAAATGGAGAAGTTACAACGGGCACTCCTTGGGGATCAAAAGACTATACAAATCGCCAGACTCATCAGGGATCTGGAGAAGCTCTATACCGCTTCGGTAAAAATGAAAAATTCTATGTAGGGGCTCGCTATACTCAAGTAACATCCAATTTGACTGAAGGACAAAGTGCCACAAGCCCTGGTTCATTATATGATGTAACCATTGACCGTACTAGTTTTGCAGGTGGATGGTTCGTTACCCGCAACATCTTACTTAAAGCAGAGTATGTAACTCAGAATTATGATGGTTATTTGCCAACTGGTCCTAATAACAGATTCTACCAAGGAAAATTCGATGGTATTGTAATTCAAGGAGCAATCTCTTTCTAATATAGGTTTATTGGGAGCACTCCCCCGGCCGACCCGTAAGAGTCGGCCGGATTTTTTATATCAGATCTTAAGGGTGTTAATTCCTATCTGTTACATCGCAAACTGATGATCGGGAATAAAAGCACCGGGTTTTTCTTTAAGCCATCATACTTTTTCAGTGCCAGCGTTTAACTTTGGTACCATTTTTATTGATATCCTGCTTGATGAAGTTAATCTCTGCCATTCTACTCTTTTTTATATCCTCTGCATTTATATTCAGTGATGCTCCTCTCGTTCACCGTCTGATTGTGCTGCCATCCAGTAAAATATCGATCGATGGAAAAACTAACATCAATTCATTTACTTGTGCCATTGCCCAGTATGCTGGCACAGATACGTTGGTATTGCAAGAAGGCGGACGGAATATACGGCCTGTGTTTGTAAAAGGTTCGGTGGGTTTAGATGCCACCACGTTTGATTGCAGCATGGCTATCATGACTTCCGATTTTAGAAAGACCGTCAAGTCAAAGGAATATCCATCCATCGTGATCGATTTCATTTCATTTGAGCGCACACCAAGTTATGCGCAACAAGAAGAAAAGTTTAAAGGAATTCTGAAGATTTCACTAGCTGGTGTAACCAAATTATTTGAAGTAGACTGTTCGATCGAAGCCAATCCAAACGGAGAAATTCATTTGATGGGTGGGCGTGGCTTTACCTTCGCTGATTTCGGATTAAAACCTCCTTCGCGCATGATGGGCACGATCAAAGTCAAAGAAGAGTTGAATGTAAAGTTTCACCTGGTGTTGAAGCTCGACCCGAATAGTTAATACTATTTGAAGGCGTTTTCAAACTTAGCCTGCGCCTCTCAAAGACTTACCATAACTCTACTTTTTTACTGTCCCACATGCAATAGCATCATTGCAAATCTCTTTTCACAAGGCACGTACCTTTCAAAAAATTATTACCCGTTATTCTTTAACATCCCGAGCGCAAGAGAAGTGGCCCGCATGTGATCAGAATCATAAATTCCGCTACTAATATCATTTAGTATTGCGTGTTAGCAAGTAAGCTTATGTATCACGAATACAAACCAAAACCATTCACCTAAAACCAATCAAGTATGTTATCTAAATCGCAAGCAAGAATTTTTTTCCTGGGAGGAACTATTGTGACGTTTGCCATATTCCTTGGGCTATCGTGGACTTCCTTAAGTAATGAAGTGCCCAAACGAACACATGAGGAAAACCTTACCGAACAGGTAATCAGAGGCAAGGTCATATGGGAGTCAAACAACTGTATGGGATGCCACACCATTCTTGGTGAAGGTGCCTACTATGCACCTGAGCTCACCAAAGTATATGAGCGAAGAGGCGATGTCTATATCAAAGCCGCTCTGATGTCTGAATTTCCATGGGCGCCAAGGGGCAGGAAAATGGTAGCCTATAAAATGAGTGAGCAAGAGGCCGATGATGTAGTGGCCTTCCTCAAATGGATTGGAGAGATTGATTTAAATGGATTCCCCCCAAAGCCAGATTTAAAAAAATAAATTAACCACGCTAAAATAATCCGACATGAAATATAAATCTCAGCAAGTAGCATATTGGTTTTTTGCCTTGTCCATGCTGCTGTTATCCTTGCAAATAGTTTATGGCTTTATTATGGGCTTTGCCCACATGGGGTTCGACAACCTGCATAGCTTTATTCCTTTTAATACCGCCCGTGCGGTACATACCAATCTTCTGGTGGTTTGGCTATTGTCCGGCTTTATGGGTGCGGCCTACTACATTATTCCCGAAGAAGCAGAACATGAATTGGTAAACGTAAAGCTTGCCTATATCCAGTTGATCACGCTTGCGCTGGTAGGCGTAGTTGCTATTGTTGGCTATCATTTCAATTACTGGGAGGGAAGGAAGTTTTTAGAGATACCCAGGCCACTGGATTATCTGGTCGTAGTGAACGTACTCACCTTTTTGGGTCTCATCATAGCCACACTTTTTAAAGGTAAAAAACGCACCACCACCTCTCTGGTATTAACCATGGGTTTAGTGTTTGCCGCCTTACTCTACTTGCCCGGAATGATTTGGTTTGATAACCAAACGATGGATTCATTCTTTCGTTGGTGGGTAGTGCATCTTTGGGTAGAGGGCGTTTGGGAATTGATCATGGGCGGCATCCTGGCTTTCTTGCTGATCAAAATTACCGGGGTTGACAGGGAAGTAATCGAAAAGTGGCTGTACGTAATTGTCGGGCTTACCTTTATATCGGGCATACTTGGCACAGGGCATCACTATTACTATATCGGAGTAGGAAAAACCTGGTTGATTGTTGGTGGAATATTTTCTGCACTGGAACCGCTGGCGTTTTTAGGCATGGCTTTGTTTGCCATTAGTATGTATCGCAAAGGAGAGAAAAAACATCCCAATAAAATTGCCTTAAACTGGACCTTGGGAACCGCCATTGTTTCATTTGTGGGTGCCGGTTTATTAGGCCTGGCCCATACACTTCCACAAGTGAATATGTATACACACGGAACATTAGTAACCGCTATGCACGGGCATTTAGCGTTTTGGGGTGCTTACGGAATGATTGTCTTTTCGATCATCAGCTATACACTTCCTAACATGACCGGCAGAAAAATATTCGACAGCATGACTGGGCAATTGGCATTCTGGCTATCGAACATTGGCATGCTTGGTATGACCGTTGCGTTTGGTGTTGCCGGGGTTGCGCAGGTCTATCTCGAACGGAAAGTAGGGTTAGAATTTGGAGTTGTACAGCAAGAAATTGAAGTACACTTTTTCATTCTTGTCTTGTGTGCCACCATGTTTGCCACCGGTGTTACCCTGTATATCTATGAATTCATTAAACATGGCAGACCAACCAATGAAGCATTGGTTCAACAATAATCATTTCATACTTACCTTAAGCTTCAGAACCAATACATGATTAAGATTAATAGCATCTCTAAAAACTTACTGTCTTCTGCCGAAGACAAGGCCATCAAAGCCAAAGTAGTTAGAGATGCTGTTATCTGATCGGCTCTCTTAATTCTCTTTATAAATAAGATTTCATGACTACCGCGCATCCCTACTATCATTCTGTTGGAAAAGAAATAGAAGTATTTGAACAAGCCTATCAAAACAAAATACCCTTTTTATTAAAAGGTCCGACAGGCACAGGAAAATCCAGGTTTATAGAATTCATGGCACATCGGCTGAATAAAAACCTGATCACGATAAGTTGTCATGAAGAAACATCGTCAACCGATTTGATCGGACGGTTTATAATCAAAGGTGCCGAAACAGTCTGGCTCGATGGCCCTTTGACGCGAGCCGTTAAAGAAGGGGCTATTATTTATTTGGATGAAATTGCCGAAGCCCGGCCTGATGTGATCGTGTCCATCCACTCGTTGACCGATCACAGGCGTGAATTGTACATTGATAAACTTGGTGAAACGGTGAAGGCACACGAACATTTTATGCTGACAGCCTCGTTTAACCCTGGCTATCAGAGAGGTTTTAAAGAATTGAAGCCTTCAACTCGTCAACGTTTTATTGCAACCTCATTTACGTATCCGGAAGCCGCTATCGAAACTGAAATTTTAATGAACGAAACGCAGATCGATGCCGCAGATGCTAAGCGACTGGTGAACATTGGAAATAAAATCAGGAACCTCACTGAGCTGGGACTTTCCGAAACGGTATCAACGCGCTTACTGGTAGATGCCGCAAAATTAATCCATAGCGGCCTGGCCAAAAGATTAGCCGTAAAAGTTGCCGTTGTTGAGCCGCTTACAGATGATACAGAAACCGTGGCCGCTCTTACCGACTTATGTAATCTTATGATCTAATGGCGCTTGATGAGTATTTATTTGGTAAAGTTGCCGGCTATTTCAAGAAAAAAAACAGAGCATCCGCAGTTGTATTGCAGCGAACCATTCTGCTTGATGATATTAAACCCCGACTGACCATTTTCGCCCGGGCATCAACAGGCAGCCCTATCGAAATATTTCCGGCCGAAAGAGAAGGCGGATATAAAAATAATAGCTTCTTTTTGCCCGCTTCCTATTCTGTATTTCCCACATCGGAAATGAATCTCTCCTTTTATCTGTACAGAGTATTATACCTCTCCGCGCAGAAGACACTAAATCTTAACTGGTCAGATGCAAATGGGCAATCGGTAGAGTTATCACAACAAAAAGCGAATGACACCGCGCCCCAGGTATTAACACTGCTCTTCAATGAATTTCCAATAACACAAGAACTGCATCAATCCTTTAAAGATTATTTTCTTAAAAACATCCCCGAAAAGGGTACACCGGATTTTACCTGGCTATATGGAAAGTGGATGAAAACCGAAGTGGAAGAGCCTGCACCGGATACACTTAAAAACTTCTCGGATAAAACTAAAACAGCACCAGAGAAACAACCCTCCACAATAATTAAAGCCAGAGCCGTGGAAGAAGTAGTCAGTATTGAAGTTGACAAAAAGCAACAGGAAGATTATGTGCTCACGCACAATTTTGAGAAAGTAGAAACGGCTGATGAATTTAATGGTGTATGGCGGGACTTTGATGGCGATGATGAACTGGAAAGTCACCAGAATGCATTGGATGAACTTAACATGAAATTTACCGTGCGGGTAGATGATGCAGCGCATTCGGTATACCAGGCGGATTTTACTGAAAACACAACCATCTCAGAAAGTGCTGAGGTGGATTCGAAAGGATATCATTTAAAGTATAATGAATGGGATTACAGCAAGCGTAATTACAAGGAAGGATTTTGCAAAGTGTATCCACTTTTGCAACACAAAACCGATAGTGCCTATTATAAAAAGACCATTGCAAAAAGTGGTTCTGTGCTTACCGGTTTACGTAAGATGCTGACAAACGTAAACAACAAAATGCAGCAACAACGCAGGCAAACACAAGGTGATGAGTTTGACATCGATGCGATTACTGATTTACTTGTTGATGTCCATTCAGGACATACCCCATCTGACAAGATTTATATCTCCAGCAGGAAGAAAGAAAAAGATTTATCGATATTACTCCTACTAGATATCAGCCTTTCCAGCGATGGCTATGCCGATGGTAACAGGGTAATTGATGTTGAAAAAGAAGTATCTATTTTGTTTGGTGAGATTTTGAATGAATTCACTATTGACTTCTCCATTGATTGTTTCTATTCAAAAACGCGTAACTATACTACCTACCTGACATTGAAAGATTTTGATGAAGACTGGAACACAGCGAAGCATAAAGTAGGCGCTATTGAACCTCAGGGTTACACAAGAATTGGTGCCGCCTTGCGCCATTCCGGGGCGATGCTGGACACACGAAAAACCAAGAACAAATGGGTTATATTAATTTCGGATGGTAAGCCAAATGATTACGATAAATACGAAGGCCGGTACGGCATCAACGATGTGAGACAAGCCTTGCGCGAATTGAAGGAACGTCAGATAAATTCCTATGCCCTGGCCATCGAGGCAAAAGCAAAATACTATCTGCCTCAAATGTTCGGACAAAATCATTATCAGATATTAACTACTCCCAATGAGCTATTGCAATCGATGGTGAAATTATATGAAAAAATAAAACACCAGGCATACTGATCTTTCCCGAAGCCTTTACTTAGCCAAACCATTGTGTTATCGGTGGATTAAACCATTATCCTATTTCAGTCCTTCAGAAAACAATAATTTTACGTAGGTTTAGGACTTTAATTTTTGATGAGTCTCGAGGGTTTTGATTTCTTACGCGTTCTGTCTGCAGCGGGCCTGTCCTTTCTTGCCATGACAGCCCTGATTGCCGGAACTTTCATCGGCATATTTACACGACCATCCCAACGAACCAACGCGATCATCATGGCCTTTGGTACAGGTGCCTTAATTCAGGCGCTGGCTATCGATCTTGCCTTTCATGGTGCTAATCGCTTGATTGAAAAATTAGCCTTTTCCGGAATGGAAGCCTGGCTAATGGTCTCGATGGGGTTTATGTTAGGTGGGTTTGCTTATTATGTCACGAACAAAGCGCTTGAAAAGAAAGGTGCTGCCATTCGCCATCCTGCGCTGGCTAAATTTTATTTTCTTCAAAAGAAACGACACGAACAAAGTCTAGTTTTGGAGCAACTTTCAAATGTTGAACTACTCCGCTTGCTTCCACCGCAAGACATGGAATTGGTGTTGGGTTCCGTTGAGCCTGTTGCGTTTAATAAAGATGAATTCATTTTTAAAAAAGGTGATGAAGCGGATGGTCTTTATCTGATCATTGCAGGTCATGTAAATGTGCTTGACCAAGTGGACCCATCGAAAAACATTATGGCTACACTCTCTACAGGCGATTCGTTTGGTGAGATGGCGCTGCTAACTGGTGATCTTCGGTATGCCAGTGTCTTAGCTACCTCTCCCGTTTCTCTGCTCAAGATTAATAAATCAAAGTTCAACTCATTAATTAAGGTCTCGCCCTTTCTGCGTCAAGCCATTGAACAGCTCAACTCGCAACGCATTATGAAAAATGTGCAAACCACGCACATGGACAAAGAGCACTGGCTGAAAATTGCCCTATCAAACATTGAGCGCCTCAGCAAAACGGAAGAATACTATTACTTTAATAAGAACGTTCCCAAAGGTGCTCCGCTTGCTATTTTTTTAGGCACCCTCATGGACTTAATTCCAGAATCCATTGTCATTGGTGCGGGCTTTAACGATTTTAGTTCTTATCGCTACACGTTTTTAGCAGCCGTATTTCTTGCCAACTTTCCTGAAGCAATGGCGAGCTCAAACGCTATGATGATGGCTGGTTTTAGTAAGAAGAAAATATTCGGGCTGTGGGGTATGATGATTTTAGCGGGTGTGATTGCGGCCATTATCGGCAATGTTTTTTTACACTCTGCTTCCCCAGTCATTATCACGTTCGTTGAAGCGATTGCAGGAGGTGCCATCCTGGGTATGGTCGCTTCAGTGATGATGCCCGAAGCCTATGAAGATGGTGGCTCTGAAGTTGGCCTGGCCACCATTGCCGGCTTTCTGATTGCTTTTCTGTTTACTATTATTTAAGTGATCTACAACTATTTTCTGTGCTGCTGCTTATTCCATTGAAATGAGTCGGGCATGTCCTTTCAATTGATTCTGAGTCTTGAGTTCCTCTTAAAAAAATAGGCACTGATAAATTACCAGTACCCATTCTATACCATCAACCAAATTAAATCAAGATAACTAAAGCTTTACCGCCAGATTAAAACGTTCAGCTGCATTATCCCAGTTGATGATTGGAAAAAGATTATCGACAAACTCAGCCCTTCTGTTTCGATATTTCAGATAGTAAGAGTGCTCCCATACATCAATAACGAGAATAGGAATGACCCCCCATTGTGTCAGCTTCTCATGATTTTCGCATTGTAGCACAGTGAGCTTTTGTGTATAGGGTTGGTAGCCTAAAATTCCCCAACCATTTCCATCAACACCCTTTGATGTTTTGGCTATTAACAATTTGAGTTTGTCATACGAGCCAAAGTCTTTTTCAATTTGCTTTAACAACGCTCCCGATGGATCGCTTTTCTTGTTCGTGAGATTTGTCCAAAAGATGGTATGGAGAATGTGAGAAGATAAATGAAATGACAATTTCTTTGTCCAGTAATCAACTGTCTCAAGGCTACCTGCCTGTCCGGCAGGCAGGTTCTCATCGACTGCCTTTTTAATCATCTGTAGATCTTTATTGGCGGCTTTCACGGCATCACCATGGTGGAAGGTATAATGAAGGTGTAATGTTTCCTGATCCATGGATGGTTCAAGGAAAGTTTCTGAATAGGGCAATGGTTGCAAGGCAAAGTTCCCGTCTTTGTCTGTGAGTCTATCTAATCCACTCTGCTGAAGGCTTTGTGAGAATGTGCTGTTTGAAGGTAACAGACTGGCACCGCCCAGGATGACGGAAGTCTTCATAAAATCTTTTCTGTTCATAAATTTTAGATATTTAATTACTAGTGTACGACAAAAAATAATATAGCAAGCAAAGAGTATCCGATGAAGTATAAAATGTGCGTAGAGAGGCGGTGTGCCAATAGCGCGGCAGTAAATCTCATCTTCCGATCACCCTCGCAGGCCGCGCTAAAATGCTTTCATGCCCGAAAAGTTGGGCCAGCGACCTTTTCGGGCATGAAAGTTTAATTAGATGAAGTCTCATAGAACGAGGATGGGGGCTACTTTTTTACAAACGCATTAAATCTTCAAACTTAAATGAAAACGCAACTATTTTGTCTCCAGCTATTTTTATCGGACAACCATGATATTTAATTACTGTTTAATCTTGGTGAGATTTCCTTAAAGAAGAAAAGATAAGAGCTCATCATCAAAGTTTTATTTCAAATCCTTGATTTTCAAATCATCAAATAATGAAACCGCATCGGCTTTGGTCCAAAATCCAACTAATCCTTTATTATGGAAGGTGTCATCAGAATATCCTATTAATTTTTGTCCATTGTAGGAACATTCAATGTGATTCTCAATCATTATTACTTTAAGGGTGAACCATTCCTGCCTGTTCATTTTTACATTAGCGGATTCCAGTTGCTTGCGGTTGCCGTTCACTACTTTGTACAATCTGAAATTATTTTCAAGGGGATTTGTCCTGGCAATGTAATAGTTCTCTTTATCCTGATAACGCCAAACTAATCCGCCTCCCTGATCTTCGTTTCCTTCCAACGCTTTTATCCTGACTTCCATTTCAAGGTCCTGGTAGTACTGATTATTTTCAACGCAGATATTAAATCGGTCTCCATCATTTTTTGCAGCTTGCTTCATGACGTGGTTATTTCCGTCACCAGCAATCAACCATGTGCTTGTGGCGGCAGTCCAGTTTAGCGGAAGCTTCCCTGCTTCATCATTATCAAAATTAAAAACGACATCGGTGTCATTAGGCTGAATAACCTCTGTAGCAATTTTTTCCGGGTGCGAAGTGGCGTTGCTACAGCTTAATGCAATCACCATGACTCCAAAAATGCTTTTCGTTTTTATAAGCTTTTGATCTTTACATGTTATAAAATCAATTTTATCGCTATCCCTATTGCTGCAGCTGCCAGTATGATAAACGGTTCTTGAAGTTTTTTGAACTTAAGCAATATACCAATTGTACCTACGGCAATTATTATCGTTGGAATATCAATTAATGTTCTTTTCCCTAAGACCAGCACTGCACCCGCAATGGCACCAATGGCGGCCGCTGTTACACCCTCTACAAATGCTTTGATGCCCGGATGTTTTCCATACTTCTTAAAATAGGGTGCGGGTATAATCGTAAATAAATAACAGGGAACAAATGTAGCCAGCGCTGCAACGCATGCTCCCGGAATACCGGCTACAAGATACCCAATAAAACCAACCGTAATTACCACGGGGCCCGGTGTGATCATCGCCACGGCAACAGCATCAAGAAATTGTTGTTCATTCAGCCATCGATATTCATTGACAACACCACCATATAAAAATGGAACAATGGCAAGTCCGCTACCAAAAACAAATGCTCCAGCCTTTGTAAAGAACCAGGCGATCTGCCACAGTTTTGATTCTGTTATAATAGGTTGAAGATGAAGAAGAATTACAGGAGCAATTCCGTGTGCTGACCCCAGCCATTGGGGAGGGGCTTTGGCAAACCAGACGGCAACACCCGCCAAAAGTATGATCCATAGAATTTCCTCTTCGGTAATAAACGTTGTTATCGCTAGTACAATGAATATAGTCCAAAGCAGTTTGTCTTTACCAATACTTTTTGTAGTGAGTTTATAACTGCTGATGGCGATGATACCGATCACTGCTGAACCAACGCCATAAAATACAGCTTGCATCCAGGGAAGTCCACCGTAAGAAACGTAGGCATATCCAATACCAATCACCATCAAAAATGACGGCAGCACAAAAGCGAGTCCAGCGAGTGTTGCCCCTAAAATTCTGTAATGAACATAACCCAGATAAATAGAAAGTTGAGCGGCCAATGGGCCAGGTGCTAATTGAGAAAGGGCCAACCCTTCTTTGTAATCATCTTCACTAATCCATTTTTTTTCTTCCACCAGATCGCGATGCATGTAGCCGACCAGGGCAACGGGGCCACCGAAACCCCATGTGCCGAGTTTTAGAAAGTAAAGAATCAAATCTTTTAATGTGTATTGTGCTGTCATCACTATTTAAAGTGCAGGATTCCAATTATGTTTCTCGCCATGAACGTGCTTCGCCCAACTATAAAGTGCATCATACATTTTCATGCCTCTTACAATCACCGCTAAAACATCCAAGGCCGGATCTCTGAGTTTATGCTTCCTGATGATATAATCGAAAGTACATTCATCGCCATAGTGCGTGTATTCCACATCGGGTAAATCAAATGGGATAGCGCTTAGCTCTTTTGATTTTTTAATAACCTTATCAAACGGAACATAAATAAACTCAGCTTCCTTATCTACAAATCGTTTGATCAGCCACGGGCAGGCAATGCGGTCAATCTTCGGGCGTTCACGGGTGATCCATTTCATAGCAATTACCTTTACCTGGCAACTCTTTTCAGAATTGCTTTAGAATACAATTCGAAATCTTTGCCCGGCTCTGCCAGTTCGAAAGTTTCCATGAACTCATTATCGCTTATGATCTGATACGTTTCTTTTGCCCTGAAGCCATTGGGAATATTTTCAATACTCTC
>JANOUH010000260.1:0-4174 GCA_031416795.1 Cytophagales bacterium
TGGCCCCCGATACGACCGTGTTGTTAACCAGATTAACACCATTTTTCTTCCACTGATAAGAAATAATTGTTCCGTTAGCCGCAACACTGAATGTTACCTGATCTCCATTACATACTTTTTGAGAAAGCGGTTGAGTTGTTATTGATGCAACAGTAAGCTTAATGATTCCGCTTGCCAGAGGTGCTCCACAATCTGAAGATACTTCACAGGTATAATTTCCGGAATCTGTGGACTTACTTTTGGCGATTACCAGTTCCGGAGTTTTCGACCCGGAAATTCCATCACCATCTGCAATTACTACCCCATTTTTTTTCCATTGATAGGTGAACGATCCGCCATTTGCATCTATGGTCATCAGTGCGGGTTGATCAACGCACACATTGAGGTCTGGAGACTTTGATAGGATAACAGGTGCAATAGAAATAGAAAGTTGAGCTGCATTGGAAACCAAATCATTTCCGCATGGATTTGAAATAGAACATGTGTATTGTCCTTCTTCAGTGACACCTACCGATGAAATACTAAGTGTTGCTGTATTAACACCACTATATTTTCCACCGTTGCTTAAAATCACATTTCCTTTTTTCCAGCTGTACAGCAAGGAGGATCCGGAAGCGGTAACTGAAAAATTGGCTTGAGTGCCTTCACATACAGTCTTGCCAAGAGGTTGAGTTGTAATTTGCGAACTCGTTGTTAATGACAGCGAAGCAACTGAAGATGTAGCTGCAGGGCCACATACACCCGTGACAACACAGGTATAATCACCGACATCAGTGATCTTAATATCCTTAATCGATAAGGTATTTGTTTTGGTGCCTATTACCAAGGAGCTTTCAATTAAGTTAATGCCTGCCTTTCTCCATTGATAGGTGGGGTTTAACTCAGAGGTGGAAACAGAAAAAACTGTGGTCGTTCCAATACATGCAGTTGCAGATTGAGGTTGATTTAAAATTGCAAGTGGTTGCAATAGAGCTAAAACACCTTTTTGACTAACCAAAGGAGCTGTAAAGCAATCACTGGTGACATCACAGAAATATTCACCAGCTTCTGCGCTTGTAAGTGTCTTCAAAGTAAGTTTATTGGTTTTAGATCCAACTACAGTAGAACCCTCCACTAAGGCTGTGCTGCCTTTTCTCCATTGGTATTTTACGTTCTGACCACCGCTGGTAGCAATTTGAAAAACAGCATCTGTGCCAGCGCATTGACTAAGCTTAACTGGTTGCAACGTAATCGTAGCCGATGATATAAAATTTATTGAAACACTATTGCTGATAAGCGTTCTGTTGCATGCATCAAATACTTCACAGGTATAGGGTCCTGTGTCATCAGCGGCTGAAGTGGATTTAATCGTTAGTATTGCTGTATTTACTCCAGAATGTTTTGAGCTATTCCGAAGTAAAGAAGTGCCCTTCTTCCACTGATACAATAAATTTAATCCGGAAACTCCAAATGTAAACTGAGCATCACTTCCACTGCAGATGGTTGTATTAACGGGTTGATTTATTATAGAAAAATTTATTCTTTCACAAAGAGTCAATTTTTTTAAACAATCATTAGTAGTTGGTAACAAGTAATTACCCTGGCTATCGATAACAACACCAGTGGTAACCTGGGCAAACTCTTTCGTATTCAATAACGCCCCTGTGGAGCTTAGTCTAAGAAAAACACTTGGTGAAAAATCAGGTATAAAATTTACTAAAACTGATCCATCAGTATCAATTTCAATAGCCCTATAATTATATGAATCTAGTTTATTATATCCCGTGTCTTTGAAAAGTGATATGTTAAAAATATTATCAATTTTATAAATCTGAAATATTCCTATAGGCGAAAATCCCAACAAAAAAATTGAGTTATTGGGACCTTGTTTGGTGACAGGTTTGCCAAGATTAATCAGATTATTTCCAAGAATACTTCCATTCGTTGGGTTAACTTTTAAAATTCTGGTAGAGTAATCATCAGAAAGAAATGCTAATAAATTACCATCATTACCAATAATCAATTGTTGAAAAAAGAAATTATAATTAAGGGTTACCGACCATAATAAATTACCCGCAGCTGAATACTTTAAGAGTTTGTATGTCCCATAATTAAGTGCGTCATTACAAAGAACATAAATATCTCCAGAAGGGCTTACAGTTAACATTTCACTGGATAATCCGTAAATAACTTTGGTCCATAACTCTGAACCGTCAGGTGAAAATTTTACTAATACTAATTCTGTAGAATTTGTAGAACCAACAACATAGACATTTTTAGCATCATCAACGTAATGTTTAAACCAAAGCCCATTTGCAATATTTCTTTCCCAGGCTAATGTACCATCGGAGTTGTACTTAGAAATGGTTCCTACGTTAAAATGAATAGCATAGACATCCCCATCTTTATCGATTGAAAAATCCCGAAAACTATTATTAAATGTTTTTTGCCAAATTTTTTCGCCACGATTTGAAAATCTATAAAGGGTATTGTTACCAATTAAAACAATCTCCTTTGAAGCATTTGTCCGGATTGTTGTTGTGTTGTAAGCTCTATTAAAATATGATCCAGACCACTCTTCAGCATAGCCACTAATTGGCAGACATTGCTCATAAATCTGACCTGCAGATTGAGTTAATCCAAGAAAGGTGAGTACTAGAGTAAATAATAATTTCATTGGTGTGGGTAAGCCAATAGTAATTCCTAAGTTAAGGAAAAACAGGTGAACTCAATAAGAAATTTATATCTGATTTAAGTTACGGTATTTTATCTGGCGCATCTTCTCATAGACGGTTGACTAAAGAAATCACTTCAATGCAAAAGCAATATAGTAATCACTGGTTTTAGTACGTTGAAAGCCTCCACCTCCAGCAGCAATCACCACATATTGCCTACCATCAATTTCATAAGTAGATGGAGTTGCATAGCCACCAGCAGGCAATTGATATTCCCATAAAACTTCTCCTGTTTCTTTATCAAAGGCCCTGAACTTTTCATCTTGCGAAGCTCCAATAAAAACAAGTCCACCAGCCGTAACAATACCTCCACCAAACAATTGAGTTCCTGTTTTACGAATTCCTTTTGCCGCGAGTTCAGGGTATTCACCCAAAGGCACTCTCCACTTTACTTCTGCCGTGTTTAAATCCAAGGCGCATAGAGTTCCCCACGGAGGTTTGATTCCGGGATAACCTGATTGATCGAGCAATTGCTTATAGGCCTTTATCCGATAGCGCATTGGTTTTCCCAATGAAGTTGTTGCGATGGGTTCTTTGCTTTGATACGTTTTGTTTTTATTGATATCAAATAGAAATGAAACAACGGCATCGACCTGTTCTTCCGATAAGTCGGGGAACGAAGGCATATTCCTCTGACCCTTTTTCAGAATATTCGCAGCGTCATTCGGTTTCATTCTTTTTGAAATATCTACCAGCGATGGAAAGCCAGGATTCCCTTTTCGCTCTTCTCCATGACAGGCCATGCATTTGGTGGTATAAATTTTCGACCCAACTTCGATGATGGATTTACCAAATAAACTTTCTTGCTCCGTTCCCTCTGCTACCAATTGCACAATATTGGGAATGTCATTCAAGCCGACATACATGACTCCTGATTCAACATCTACGGCTCCCCCACTCCACTCAGCTCCACCTCTAAAACCCGGCAACTGAATAATTCCTTGCAAACTCGGTGGCTGATATATACTACCCCAGGAATATTTACTGGCTTCTGCTTTAATAAAATCATGAGCTTCTGGCGAGATGTCGGTAATGATGCTTTCATCAAAGGTTGTTCGCGTCAGTGGCAACGGTTTTACTGGAAATGGTTGCGTAGGCCATGTCGATTCATCGGCCATTGTTGAAGATGGTACCGGTCTTTCTTCTATTGGATAAATCGGTTTGCCTGTCTCGCGCTCCAACATAAATACCAATCCTTGCTTGGTTATCTGAACGACAGCATCAATCTCTTTTCCATCTTTTTTTATGGTGGTTAAATTAGGTGGGGTTGGCAGATCATAATCCCACAGGTCGTGATGCGAAGTTTGAAAATGCCAAACATGCTTTCCCGTTGCTGCTTCAATCGCAATGATTGAATTGGCAAATAAGTTTTGGCCCTTGCGTTCGCCTCCATGAAAATCGAAAGCGGGTGCACCGGTTGAAGCAAACACCAATCCTCGCTTCCGATCAATACTTAATCC
>JANOUH010000261.1:0-2377 GCA_031416795.1 Cytophagales bacterium
ACCACGAAGCTATCATAGCCGAGTATTTGACGGGGGATACCACCTATCGTAAATTGGGTGCCAAGTACGGAATTGACTTCAGGCGCGTACATTCGTGGGTAATGAAATATCAAGGAAAGCCAGTGAAGAAAGTAAAGCCCACAAACAAATTGAATGATGATCTTCCCCGAGAAGAGTTGCCAACCGATGTAAAGCAATTACAGGAAGAACTTCGAAAAGCAAAACTGCATAACAAGTTGCTCAACGCAATGATTGACATTGCCGAAGATCAACTTAAAATCGACATCCGAAAAAAGTCTGGCACCAAGCAGTAGAGCAGGTAGAACAAAGTTCAGACGGGGTCAAGTGCCAGTGAGCCTGGAATCGGGATGAAATCTGGTCTTTCAGATCAATCGATAAAGGAGAAGCCAGTGCCATCGCTTTAGGTCAGACCTCTGGCTGAAGGATCTCCTCAATCGAAGCCTGAATCCTGAGTGGGCAGCGTGTTGATTGGTGATTCAAGAAAAAATATTTCAATGTGCTTCTAAGCAGTATTGAACCCTTAAGTAACGAAGGATCTCCTCAATCGAAGCCTGTGTCCATGGGTATCGGTGCTACGATTGAGGGGATCCTCCTGCCTATCCGGCAGACAAGTCGCTGGTGTGGGTTCGCTTTGAGATTTTGATTTGATGGTTGGACTGAGGTACCATCAGAGTTCTGATTGTAGGCTCAGGATTCCCGCCTGGCGGGATGAAACATGCGTTTCAATTTTTTTCTGTTGAGTTGGTCGCCATCAATAATTTCAAAATCTTCTTTCTGTTGAGGTGACAAAGCCTGTATAGCAGGGAACTTATCAAGGGGAACTATAAATGTCCGGTCATTATTTAAATGAACAAACATCATGCTGCTATTAATAAAATCAATATGACGAATGGATGGTAGTAATAAGGTTGTGTTCATTTTCGTATCGCTTTAACCGGCAGATTTTTGTAAAATAATTCTAATTGGTTCATTAACGTTTCTTTGTTTTCAAGAATCAATCTTTTTATCTCGTTCAATTCTTTTTCATTAAAATCACCTCGCTTGCTAATATCAAGTTGTATGTCAGGCTCCAACCAAAATTTACAAGACCGCTTGAAACCCCGGTGCGCATAAGTGAAGGGTCAGTAGGCAGGGGAATTGAGTGAGGTAGGCAGTTGACAATGTTAGCTGATGCCATGGCTTGGAGAGATCCTCAAGCCAAAGGCTGACAGGTTCAGCCAAAGGGCTGACAAGTCGCGGGTAAATGTTAAAGCATGACCTTATTAGTGAATTTTGTTTTTTTGAAGATGAGTCTTTCTGTAGTGGGCTCCCCAAAGGGGTCCTTTGGACAGGATTGGGTATCAGGTTTTAGCGGACTAAATTCTTATTGAATTTGGATAATATCCCTCTTCTGGTTCTTCTACAACATCAACGAAAAGTTCATCGAGGTCAACGGCCAGGCCAGGAAGAATCTGGCTGGTGGCGATATCGCCATTGGTTAATGGCTTCGATGGTTGATACATGCCTTCCGGATTAAGTTTGAAAATCACGAGTGTACGATCCTGAGGATGAACGATCCAGTATTCCTTCACCCCGGCCTGCTCATAGAGTTTATATTTTTCGTGAAGATCACGCGTAACGGATGATTTTGAAACAATTTCCATCACCAAATCAGGCACACCATCACACCCTTTTTCCGTGATGATTGCAGGGTTGCATATCACCGTGACGTCAGGTTGGACAACGTTGTTCTTAACCTTTTGCAAAGGTAGTATGACATCAAAAGGTGCCGGAAATACGCGGCAAGGCTTGCCTTTTAGGTATTGATAAATAGTTCCGTGCAAAACAGATACGGCATGCTGATGCTTACTGCTGGGAGCCGGTGACATCCTGAACACTTTTCCCAGAATCAGTTCCACCCTGTCCTGAAATTGCCAGGTGAAGTAGTCCGCATAGGTATAACTTTTGGTTAAATCGAGTTGATTGATGTTGGTGATTTCAGTTGACATAGTTCAAAGATAGGAATTTTAGGAAGACGAGGGATTATGTTGAACGTTGAAAGTAAAAAGTTGAAAGCTTAAAGCAGAAGGTGGAAAGTAGTAGTCAGTACTGAGCAGCAAGCTGGCAATTGATTTGAGTAGAAGATGATACGGGGCAAGCAAGAGGCGAAAAATTAGCAAGGGGTAATGAGCTGCTATCAAGGATGACAGACAACGTGATCTCAGATTCTTTTCGCAGTGACCATTCTCCGTTCCGCGCCAAACACCATCGTGCTCGCATCATCATTATCCGTGGCGCGGCTAATAGGTTATATTATCTAACCCCGGGCTAACGCCCGGGGCTACCAATATATCGCCCCGCTGGGGCTTAATGCATA
>JANOUH010000262.1:0-3459 GCA_031416795.1 Cytophagales bacterium
TATAAACAGTCTTATCTCATTTATTAAATCTCACACCAAAACAAAGGGAAACATCAACCCGACAAACTGGCAAATGTTGAAATAAGATAAGTCAATATAAAGACAAAATTGATAATATCAAATTATTTTTACTTGTGTTTACTTTTTAGCGATGACCGCATGAGTGAACAAGGTTGTTCACTCATCGAAATCTAAGCTGATGTTTCTACTGGCTTATTGCCAGGGCAGAAAAAAATCTGAAACAAACATGGTATTGTCCAGCAGAGGAAAACAAGATCTTCTTGATCAGAATCAATACACAAATAAGTTTTAACTTTATTGGTATGAATTTAAAATCTAGAACCTCCCTCCCAATCCTTTTGGGAATAGTGTTAATGGCCATCGTAGGATGGTCACCTGTGAGTCGACATAACAAATCCAGAGTTAATAAATACTTATACGTGGTTGTTCCTGGCATTCGTGATTATCTCGAATATGGCGGACATGGAATATTGGTTTACGACAAATCCGATAATTATAAATTGGTAAAGCGGATCTCTACGGTTGGACTAAAGGCAAATGGAACTCCGTCCAATGTAAAAGGTGTTGCTGTGAGCCTTTCCACCAATAGCATTTATATCACAACACTCGAAGCATTGCAACGCATAGACCTGGCAACTGAAAAAGTGGTATGGGAGAAAAAATATGAAGGAGGCTGTGATCGCCTTTCCATATCACCCGATGGAAAAACTATCTACCTCCCAACGTTAGAGAAAGAACATTGGAATGTGGTGAATGCAGAAACAGGAGAAGTGATCAAACAAATTTTCACCAACTCGGGTGCCCATAATACACTTTATGGACCGGACGGCACTCAGGTTTATCTGGCAGGTTTACGTACGCCCACACTTGGCGTATCCGATACCCGAACACACGAAATGATTAAACAAGTGGGGCCATTTTCCAGTGCGGTTCGTCCGTTTACTATTAATGGTTCTCAAACTTTGTGTTATGTTAACGTGAACGGATTACTTGGCTTTGAAATTGGTGATCTAAAAACCGGAGCTAAACTTCATCATGTTGAAGTAGCAGGTTTTCAGCAGGGCCCAGTCAAACGTCATGGTTGTCCGAGTCATGGAATTGGATTAACACCAGATGAAAAAGAAGTGTGGCTCTGCGATGCTTTCAATCAACGCATGCATATTTTTGATAATACAGTCATGCCGCCCAAACAGCTGGCGAGTATTGAATTAAGAGATCAGCCTGGTTGGATTACCTTCAGCCTGAATGGAAAACATGCCTACCCATCCACCGGAGAAATCGTAGACATAAAAACACGAAAAATTATTACCACATTGAAAGATGAAAAAGGTAATCCCGTGATGAGCGAAAAGGTAGTGGAGATACACATGAGCGGAACGATGGCTGTAAAAGCAGGCGACCAATTTGGTATTGGCAGAGTTTCAAAAGTAAAATGATGAAGTGGATTCAAGGCTTTCGACTAAATCAAATCACTTCTGCGCCTTTGATCTCACCGGCAACACATCCTTATAACTCACCAACTTAATTCCTTTAGTGATCAGCGCTTCCTTCACTTTCTCACTCGTGAATATATTGGTTACATCCTGTCGGCCCTGAGCTACATCTTCATAACCAATGTGGTAGATCGCTTTGAGTTCACTATCATCAAGCCCCGGATGTTCCACATACACATACGTCTTTCCTTCTTCCAGTTTATCCAGCATAGCAATGAAACCCGCAATCCGCTCTTCGGTGGTCTTGCCATTAAAATCAAATCCCGTATAGCTAATGGAAGAACCTGCGCGATCAACATCCACAAAAGGAAGATTATATTCTTTAGAAATTTTTTCAGCCATCGCTTTCACTTCTGGTGTAAATGCAGTGCTGCCCATGTGGCCCGACACATGGCTTAATCTTGGAATGTACTTGACCGCTAATTCAATCTGTGCTCTCAACTCCTTCTCGATGTCTGCAATTTTATACGTATGATCAGTAACCGCCTGGCCGGGATAGTTTTTGTTTTTGAAAAGCATGGGATAAAAATATCCGTCCTCATTTTTCAGACTTTGACAATCGGTCAATGGGCGCCACTTCACGTTATCCCACTCACTGGTAATGGCAAAGTGTAAGCCTACATCCGCTCTCGGATTTTGCTCCAGCATCTTCACCGCTTCCGGAAACCAAGGTGATGGCGCAATCACTTCAATGGATGTTTCAATTCCTTGTCGGTAGGATTTAATCAACGCCTGATCGGCAGAATGTGAGAAACCCATATCGTCACCGCGCACAATTAATCTTGGCGCGTTGGCACGTTCTACTTTCTGGATCGCTTTGAACTCCACGCTTACCGATGGATTAAAAGAGTTTTTAAATGCAATCGTTGTGTATGGATCATCAAAGTTAAATCGGATCGTTTCTGTATGGGGACTTTCAATATATCGTAATGTCATCTCTACCGTATGCTTATCGACCCAGCGATAACTTGCTGCTGTTTTAAAAGGTGCGAGACCGGTGCGGTTAGCGCGTGCCCTTGCCACCAGGTAAGGTCCGTACTTCGTGGTCGCACTCCTCACCCACTGACCCAATCCAAAATCAATTTCATGTTTCAGTGAATCTGTGTTTAAGGTTAAATGGGCCACACCATTTTTAAAATCCAGGCTAAAGCTTTCCAACCTTCTATCGTTCGATACGATGGCGAATGGCTTGCCTGAAATATTCGCTTCTATGGTTGCCGTTGCTTGATTCGCAGGCACTGGTAATGCAAGGGCCGTCAATCGCGCATTCAATTGCTTAGATACTTTTGCATTGGTCGATAACTTTTTATCCTGAAAAGCAGGTAAGAGATATTTCCAAACCAGGTTAACTTCTTTTTGCATGTCGGAAGTCTCTGCCGTGATGGCGATCACCGCATCTAACTCCGGCAGCACGAGAATGTATTGTCCGAAGGCACCATCGCCACGATACGAGTTGTGTCTGCTTCGCCACATCTGATAGCCGTAGCCTTGCAACCAATCACTGGAATCTTTTACTGCCTGTGGCGCGCTCGGGTTTTGCATGATCTTCATGGTAGAAGCTTCTTCAACCCACGAGGAAGGAAGGACTTGTTTACCATTCCACATCCCTTTCTGAAGGAACAACTGACCGAACTTGGCCATGTCTTCCGTTTTCACCCGCAAGCCCCAACCACCTACATTGATTCCTTTTCCATCCACCTCCCAATCCACACCTACAATACCGAGTGGATTAAATAATCTTGGCTTCAGATAATCAATTACTTTCTGTCCGGTCACTTTTTGAACGATGGCACTGAGCATATACGTAGCGGCAGAGTTGTAGAGAAACTTCGTACCGGGTTCATTCAAAATGGGAACAGCCAGGAACGATCGCACCCAATTATCTGTAGTGGAAATTGCAGAGGGTTCAGGTTGCATGCCCACGCTCATACTGAGCAAATGCTTC
>JANOUH010000263.1:0-6007 GCA_031416795.1 Cytophagales bacterium
AGATACAGGAGTTATTCAGCAGCTTATGCAAAAAAATTAAAATCTGTAATCACCAGCATAGGGGCATGGATGGAAAATGACCGGAAGAATAACCCAAATCAAAATTTGATCTTTTTGACTTATTCAGCAGACCCTAATTAAGTGATTTAGTCGCCACCAGCTTAATAGTGAAATTTGAGATATTTCACTCAAAATGTTTTTTCATCACCATAGCATAGTCAGCGATGGCCAGCTCAGGTGCTTCCAGTTCCGGATGCCATAGTTTCTCCCACTCAAAACTATAATACCCTTTGTAACCACCTTTCGATAATGCATCAATCGCTTCGAAGATAGGAACATCGCCTTGCGCCAATCGCGTATAGGTAAGCTTGTCGTTCGATAGTTTTGCATTTTTAATGTGCGAGTGACGAATATATATTTTTAGTTTCTCATAGGCCATCGCGGGTGACTCTTTGGTCACCGTCCACATGTTGGCCATGTCCCAGATCAAACCCACATGCTCATGTTCAGAAGCTTTCATCAATTGCAGCAGATCATTTACATAAACTAAATCCCCATGCGATTCGAGTAGTACTGTTACGTTGCTTCCTTTTGCGTGACTGCCAAGTTCCAACAAACCTTTGGAGATTAAATCCATGGTTGGATTTTTATCCTGATCCTTTGGAAAATTATTTGGGAAGACGCGCATATACGGACACTTCAGTTCCTGTGCAAGGTCGATATATCGCTTTCCTTCATCCAGATTTTTATTTCTCTCCATGCCTTCCGCAAAGTGCAGTGTGGCGGATGCTCCCAGGTTTACAAACTCCAACCCTTTGTCTTGCAGCAGGCGCAGTGATGTTGTCAGATTTTGTTTACTGAATTCCTTGCATTGGGTAAGATCCATTTGTCGCATGAGACCACGCACTTCAATTCCCTTAAAGCCATGTTGCACAGCAAAGTCCACAATTTGTGTAAGCGTCCAATCGGGGCAACCCAACGTGGAGAAAGCAAGACGAGGCTCTTTCTTTTTAAATACAAATGCGGAGGCTCCGAGTGATGCCGTTATTAATGCTGTGGTAGTTTGTAAAAAATCCCTGCGTGTAGTGGTGCTCTTTTTTGTCATGAAACCAAGTTATGACAAAGAAAGACCGAAGGCAAGTTGTTTAACAACTGATCTTATTCACCCTCGTTTCGTGACGGCCACCTTCGAAAGGTGTGGCTAAAAATTTGTCGGTAATTTTTTCGGCAAGATCACTGGAAACAAATCGTGCAGGTATACAAACGATGTTGGCGTTGTTATGCTGGCGTGCGAGCGAAGCTATCTCTTCTGTCCAGCAGATGGCCGCACGAATGCCTTGTCTTTTGTTGGCGGTGATGGCTACTCCGTTGGCGCTTCCGCAGATTAAAACACCTAATTCAAATTCTTTTTTTTCTACAGCGCTTCCAACAGGATGGGCAAAGTCGGGATAATCTACTGAGGCCAGACTGTAAGTTCCAAAATCTTTCACCTGATGACCGTTTTTTTCAAGATGCTTTTTCAGCAACTCTTTATATTCAAATCCGGCATGATCAGCTCCAATCGCGATGTTCATGGTTAATATGATTATTGATCTAATCGGGCTTCTTCTAACTCACGTTTTGCTTTTCTTTTCAATTCAATCGTTGAAATTAAAATACTAATCTCATAAAGGAAATACAATGGAATAGAAATGAGAGAAAGGCTTAATGGATCTGAGCTCGGTGTAATGATTGCCCCGATAACTAAAATGGCGATCACAGCATGTTTGCGAAAGCTCTTCAAAAGTGCAGGCGTAACAATGCCTACTTTTGTCAAAAAGAAAATGACGATGGGCAACTGAAATAAAAGCCCGCAGCTCACCACCAATATTGTTATGGTAGATACATACGAAGTGATATCAAATTCATTGGATATATCAGGGCTAATCGTATAGTTAGCGAGGAAGGCGATTGTCATCGGACATAAAATAAAGTAGCCAAATGAAACCCCTACCAGGAATAGACCAGAAATGGAAAACACGGCACCTCTTGAACTTTGTTTTTCTTTTGAATAAAGCCCCGGTTTAACAAAACTCCACAACTCCCAAACTACATAAGGAAAAGCAACAATTAATCCGATCACGAAGGAAGCTTGCAACTGCATGGTAAATTGGCCCATCAGAAAACGGCTTTGAATCTTCATGGGGATTTCGGTAACACAAAGGCCTACTGCTCCTGTCAAATCTCCTAGTTTGCACAACCAGCGAAAGGTTATAAAATCAACATGGCCCGGAGCAAAAACGATGTACTTAAAAATCTCTTCGGTATAGATGAAGGCCAAAATCATCATGATAAAAATCGAGGCTACCGCTCTCACCACATGCCATCTCAGTTCTTCAAGATGATCAAGAAATGACATTTCTGCTTCTTCGCTCATAATTTCAAATACTAAATAAAAACCCTATGTATTCACAGAGCTAAAGGTTCAACTTCTTACAAATACAATGGAAACTTTTTCATGAAGGTGTTCACCTTGCGCTTCACCGCTTTCAGGTGTTTTACATCTTCCGGCTTCCTTAACGCTTCATCAATCAAATCAACTACTCTCACTACATCTTTCTCCATCAATCCACGTGTGGTGATCGCGGGTGTGCCAATGCGCATACCGGAAGTAATCATCGGTGATTGTGTATCAAAAGGAACCATGTTCTTATTGATCGTGATGTCGGCCTGAATCAAAGCTTCTTCAGCAATCTTGCCCGTAAGTTTTTTCGAACGGAGGTCGATCAACATCAAATGGTTGTCGGTGCCGCCAGAAATAATTTTATACCCTCTTTCAACAAATGCATGGGCCATCGCTTTTGCATTCTTCGCTACTTGTACAATATATTCCAAATATTCATCGCTCAATGCCTCACCAAAAGCAATCGCTTTAGCTGCGATCACATGCTCCAGCGGTCCACCTTGTGTGCCGGGAAATACGCCTGAATCCAACACAGATGACATCTTGCGCAACTCACCCTTCGGGGTTTTTAATCCAAATGGATTGTCGAAGTTCTTTCCGATCATGATCAATCCACCACGAGGGCCACGAAGTGTTTTGTGTGTGGTTGTTGTTACGATATGGCAATGTTCCATCGGGTCATTCAACAAACCGCGGGCGATAAGTCCGGATGGGTGAGAGATATCGGCTAGCAGCAAAGCGCCAACACTATCAGCAGCATCGCGCAATTTTTCATAATCCCAATCGCGGCTGTAGGCAGAAGCTCCACAAATGATCATTTTTGGTTTCTCGCGCTGTGCAGTCTCTACTACTTTATCAAAATCAATTTCACCAGTCTCTTGCTCAACGCCATAAAACGAAGGCTGATACAATTTACCTGAAAAGTTAACTGATGAACCATGAGTAAGGTGACCACCATGAGAAAGATCAAAACCAAGAATCTTATCACCTGGTTTTAAGCACGCAAGCATTACAGCTGCATTCGCCTGGGCGCCAGAGTGAGGTTGCACGTTGGCCCACTCAGCGCCAAACAATTCCTTTACACGGTCGATAGCCAGTTGCTCTACTTGATCCACCACTTCGCAACCACCATAGTAACGTTTGCCGGGCAGGCCCTCAGCATATTTGTTGGTAAGCACAGAGCCTTGCGCCTTCATCACCTGCTGGGATACAAAATTTTCGGAGGCGATGAGCTCGATGCCGTGCTCTTGTCTTTCCTTTTCCTTGTCGATCAGATCAAAAACTACCTTGTCGCGTTTCATAGTTGGGAGGTGAAAGTGGTTTCTCTTAAGAATTATGGATGGCCAGGTCCTCTTCTGTTTCTGGCTTTTAAATCAGGTGGCAAAAATAGAGATTCTGACCAACAAGGTCAGTAATTAATCGAGAAAAATGACTGTCATTTTGACCATTGAAGTAAAATACCAGCTTGGTTTAACGGACTCCGGGTTTGCTGTAATTTTTTGAAGCATCGTCAATCACCAATACCCAGTCTTGTCCATAGCCTGTGGTGGGAGGAACAAATTCCTGTTTATCCTTTTTGGCAAACTTTCCAATTTCAATGGATTCTCCCTTGCGGGGATTATACCAGTATGCGATTACTTCGCGTCCTGAAATTTTAGAGGTATTAACCGTGATGGTATTTCCTTGTGAATTATAAACAAAAATATAATCGTTGCCGCGCGTTGCCTGAATATGATCATTCGCGCCAAGCACATGGGTGATTAATGATTGATCAGGCACACGATCAAACACAGGGCGCGACTCAATAAGTTGGCGCAAGTATTTCATCTGACTGGCACCGGGCAAATCAAGAGCAACATACCAGGGATAATGTGGCCCATTCACAGGCGTGCGATGAGGCGCATACATCTGCCACACATCATGACAACCATAGGTGTGACCGAACGCACCCGCAAACACATCAATGTAGGCATGCTTGCGAATGTCATAGGCGCTGGAGATGCCAAAGTCCTGTGCATTGAAACAGACAGGATGATCTTCGTATAAAGTCTCGCCATCCAGCACCGGTTTTACGGGGTTGAGATTGTACACGTATTCCATTCGATCCCACAAATTATTTTCACGGCAGTGTCCTGTTTGAAACATGTTAAAGTCGAGCCACGCATCATGATGAAACCACTTGGCTGAACCGCCTTCTTGAACACCATTTGGCTGCGGATGAAAAGTCATCAACGCTTTATTGTTTCCTCCCACGCCTTCGGCAATTCCTTCGGCCAATGATCTCCAGATGGCTACATCACTTTCATTGCGTGGATTACGATCACCACCGATGATCCAGATTATGTTCTTTTGATTTTTGTACCGATTGCCGATCCAGCGACCATAGGTTTTGGCATTATTCACATTGAAAATCTCTGGCCCCATGCCCCACTGATCTTTGAATACTTTATCACCCCAGGTAGGGAGCAACCCAATGTATAAACCTAACTGCTCTGCTTTTCGAACGATGTAATCAACATGTTGAAAATACGCTTCACGTGGTTTGGTGGGGTCATCATTTTCTAAAGGAATTTCTCCGTAATAGTTTGGATCATGAAGTCCATCCATTTCGGCCAGAGCCACTGCTTGAATAACGGTGAATCCTTTTTCAGCGCGATTCTTCAAATACAAATCAGCCTCTTCACGACTTAAGCGATGGAAGAGTTCCCATGCGGTGTCGCCAAGCCAAAAGAAAGGTTTGCCATTGGCCGTTTCCAGGTAGCGTTGATTTTTGCTGACGCGAAGTTGAGCGTGAGCAGCGCTAAATAAGAGTAGCGTCAAAGAAATAAGGATGGTGGATTTTCTGATCATAGGTTCCGAAGTTAACATTTTACTTCATGTCAAGATCAATGACTTTTACTACTTGTCTGTTTTTCGATCCTTTACGGGAATAACCAATTTCAATCCAGACCAAACGTCATCGACAGCACAAACTTTGATGTCGACCAATCCATTGGTTAAAGCCAGATGCCGGATAACATCTTCAGTAACATCCGTTGTAATCCCGGAAGATTTTTTTGGCCACGAAATCCAGATCATTCCATTGGGAACAATTTCATTTTTCAATGAAACGATATCCCGATCTAATTCTTTTGCTTGACTGGTGAAGTAGTGAATAAAATCTTTCTTCGTTTTCTTTTCATTCCTGATATCGATGTTTTCAGGGAAGTCTTGGAAGAGATCGAAGTAATGATCAGGCTGATTTACGATTCGTATGTTGAAGCCTTCTTTGATGCCTGATTTTTTTGCAAGCGGAGTTCCTGAATAACCGGTTGTCTTCATCAGAAAATGTGTATTAGTTCTCACGCGCACATAGAAAAACCTATATGCGAATCGATTGCTTACCAGCTTCCGCTACTGCCCCCGCCACCAAAACTTCCACCTCCACCAGAGAAACCTCCTCCACTGCTGCCACTGCCCCAACTACTGCCACCGGAACTCCAGCTGCTCCAACCGCCACCAGCACCGGAAGTGCCTCCGCCCATATTCTTCCTTCCAAGCGGAGTCTCCGCCTCGGGACTCCGC
>JANOUH010000264.1:0-3813 GCA_031416795.1 Cytophagales bacterium
CAGCGAACGCACGCGTTCGCTGCCTTTCATGTCTTGAATGCGCGCCCTGCCATGTATCCATGAAATGCAACTTTACTTTTCGCGCATAAATGATGAACCTTATTAGAGGGACAAGAGGAGTATTTTTTTGCAAAGCTGTTAACCCTTCGAACAATAGTGATTGATTTACATATTCCTTCGATATTGTCCACCCACTTCAAACAATGCTTTGGTAATTTGTCCCAATGAACAAACTTTAGTAGCATTCATCAGGTCAGCAAAAATATTTTTGTTTTGGATGGCCGATAGTTGCACTTTATCCAGTTCAGTCGCTGCCTTCTCGCCTTGAAACTGATGCAGGTTGCGTAGCATCTTGATCTGATATTCTTTTTCTTCCGTGGTTGCACGAATAACTTCCTGTGGAAGAATAGTGGGAGATCCCTTCGAACTTAGGAATGTATTTACACCAATGATCGGATACTCACCCGTGTGCTTCAATGTTTCGTAATACAAACTCTCTTCCTGAATTTTCCCACGTTGATACATTGTTTCCATGGCACCCAATACGCCACCACGCTCCGTGATGCGATCAAATTCAGTAAGCACGGCTTCCTCTACCAGTTCTGTAAGTTCTTCAATAATGAACGATCCTTGTGTTGGATTTTCATTTTTAGCTAAGCCTAGTTCCTTATTGATGATCAGCTGAATGGCCATGGCCCTGCGCACACTTTCCTCCGTAGGAGTAGTGATAGCTTCATCATAGGCATTGGTATGCAATGAATTACAATTATCATAAATCGCATACAAGGCTTGCAGTGTAGTGCGAATGTCGTTGAAGTCAATTTCCTGCGCGTGCAATGATCGTCCAGACGTTTGTATATGATACTTCAACATCTGGCTTCGGGCATTGGCGCCATATTTATTTTTCATAGCCTTCGCCCAGATTCTTCTGGCCACGCGACCAATCACGGAGTATTCCGGATCAATGCCATTCGAAAAAAAGAACGATAGGTTCGGAGCAAACTCATTGATGTCCATACCACGACTCAGATAGTATTCCACGTAAGTGAAGCCATTCGACAGTGTGAAGGCAAGTTGTGTAATCGGGTTCGCACCTGCCTCGGCAATGTGATAGCCTGAAATGGATACCGAATAAAAGTTTCTGATTTTCTGATCGATGAAATACTGCTGCACATCGCCCATCAGGCGCAAAGCAAATTCCGTGGAGAAGATGCAGGTGTTCTGTGCCTGGTCTTCCTTCAGAATATCGGCTTGCACGGTACCCCGTACTTGTGATAATGTTTCGGCTTTTATTTTTTCATAGACATCGTGTGGCAACACCTGATCTCCGGTTACACCGAGAAGCATCAAGCCAAGACCATCATTGCCTTTCGGGAGTGGTCCCTGATAGGAGGGGACCTCTCCAGAGGAGTGGGAGGAATACAAGGACTGTATTTTATTTTTTACTTCTGCTTCCAGCCCGTTTTGCCTGATGTATAATTCACACTGCTGATCGATGGCGGCATTCATGAAGTAGCCCAATAACATCGGAGCAGGACCATTGATCGTCATCGACACCGAAGTCTTCGGATCGCATAAATTAAATCCGCTGTATAATTTCTTTGCATCATCCAGGCAACAAATGCTTACTCCTGAATTACCAATCTTTCCATAAATATCAGGGCGATAGTCTGGGTCGTTTCCGTAAAGTGTTACCGAATCAAACGCTGTTGATAGTCGCTTGGCGGGCATGGCCAAACTCACATAGTGAAATCTTCGGTTTGTTCTTTCTGGTCCGCCTTCACCAGCAAACATTCTGGTAGGATCTTCACCTTCACGCTTGAATGGATAGATACCAGCTGTGTAAGGAAATTCACCGGGCACATTTTCCTGTAAGTTCCATTGCAGCAAATCGCCCCACGCTTCGTATTTGGGAAGTGCAATTTTAGGTATTTGTAAATGCGATAATGATTCAGAATGTGTTTGAATTCCCAGTTCTTTATCACGCACTTTGAATTTGAATAGTGGGCCTTTGTATTGTGCCACTTTATGTGGCCACGCTTCAATCAGCTTTAAGTTTTTGGGATCAAGATTGAGTTTCAATCGATCATATTCAGCTTGCAAAATTTTGGTGGTGCTGGCATCGTTGGCAAACAGCTCCATGGTTTTTTGCATCGCATATAATTGCTGCGCCACTTCTTTTTGTTCAATCACCCAGGCGTCATACTTCCTATTGCCTTCGGAAATTTCACTGAGGTAGCGCGTCCGATGTGGTGGAATCACAAATACTTTTTCCGACATCTCTCTGGTGATTTCAAAGGTAGATTTCAGATTTGCATTCGTCTTCTCTACAATTTTATCCATCAGGTGTTTGTAGAGTTGGTTTGTACCCGGATCGTTAAACTGCGAAGCGATTGTTCCATACACGGGCATATCCTCTACCTTCTTATCCCACAACTGATGGTTGCGTTGATATTGTTTTTTCACATCGCGCAAAGCATCTAATGCGCCACGCTTATCAAACTTGTTGAGTGCAATCACATCAGCAAAATCGAGCATATCAATTTTTTCGAGTTGAGTGGCCGCACCGTATTCAGGTGTCATCACATAAAGCGACACATCGCTGTGATCCAGAATTTCAGTATCACTTTGTCCGATGCCCGAAGTTTCAAGAATAATCAAATCGAAGCCGGCTGCCTTCATCACTTGGATGGCTTCTTTCACATAAACTGATAAGGCAAGATTCGACTGACGTGTTGCCAGCGAACGCATAAAAACCCGTGAGTTATTAATCGCATTCATGCGGATACGATCGCCCAGTAAAGCACCACCGGTTTTTCGTTTCGATGGATCAACAGAAACAATCCCTAATTTTTTATCCTTGAAGTCGATCAAAAATCTTCTCACGATTTCATCTACCATCGAAGACTTTCCCGCTCCACCCGTTCCAGTTATACCCAGCACAGGAATATTCGATCTTGCTGCTTTTTTATTGATTTCGTCAAATAGGTCTTTATGCTTATCAAAATAATTCTCGGCTCCAGAAATGAGTTGCGCAATTTGTACATGATTGCCTACTGCCAATTGCTTATGCTGACGATAAATGTCAGCATCCTCACCGGCAGCGTCAGGACTGCCTACTATTTCCCCAGTCGGATAATCACTCTTCTCCACCAAATCATTAATCATTCCCTGCAACCCCATCGCTCGACCATCATCGGGTGTGTAGATACGCGTGATGCCGTAGTCCATCAGCTCTTTAATTTCTTCCGGAAGGATTACACCACCGCCACCACCAAAAATTTTTATGTGACCTGCACCTTTTTCTTGGAGCAAGTCATACATGTATTTAAAATATTCATTGTGCCCGCCCTGGTAGCTCGTCATGGCGATAGCTTGAGCATCTTCCTGAATAGCGGTGTTCACCACTTCTTCCACACTGCGGTCGTGGCCGAGATGGATCACTTCCACACCTGTTGCCTGAATGATCCTGCGCATGATGTTGATGGCAGCATCATGACCATCAAATAAACTAGCTGCAGTAACAATACGTATTTTATTTTTCGGCTTATAAGGAGGCGGTGCCTGGTGGCCGGCCAGAGTAGATTTTGTGACAGGGGACGAAACAGTTTCGGTGCTCATGAGAATTAGTTAAACAGGCTCAAAAATACAGAGAAGAAAAAGATTAAGCTAACAGGTGGTAGGAGGTGCGGCATCCATCTTAAATCCTTATTTTTGATTAACATGCCCAACGAATAATGACTAAAGACGAGGCTAAAAAGAAAATCGGAGAACTCGTTGAGCGATTTGGTGAGCAGATCGAATCCTATAAAA
>JANOUH010000265.1:0-4755 GCA_031416795.1 Cytophagales bacterium
TTCGAAAAGGCAAGCTTCTCCAGCAGTTCGCAGTAGTGAAAATACTGCTTATCATCTTTAATGAGGGTGTATTTTAAATCACTCATAATCTCTATAATTTTCAGCCGTTACATGTTTTTTACCCTTCTTTAATTTATCGTATTCAGCGTGTGTACCAATCCAGGCAACAAATAATTTAACATCCTTATTACCAAAAAGGTACTTACAAATTACCCGATAATTGTTGCCTGAAATATCAAAGCACACTCGTTGAGCATCTCCCCTCAGCACATCCGCTGAGTTGAACGTTTTTTTAATATCGTTTACCGTTTGCCAATTGGCCTCGCTGAGGTTGTCCAGCCATGATTGAAACCCCGGTGCAGCCGGACTATTTTTTAATACATAATTTCTGATGGTTCGCTCTTTCAGCAAGTGTACTTTCATATGGCCAACATTCAAAACTAATAAAATGTTCTCTAATGGAGAACATTATTAAAACATTTCTATATTAAGGACATTCTTTAAAAATCCTTCTTCACGAACTTCACCCCACCGCAAAATGATACCCCACTCCCTTAATGGTTATGATCTCAATAGAGGAATCTTCTTTTAAATAATCGCGAAGTTTGGTTATATAGACATCCATGTTGCGTGAGTTGAAGAAAGAGTCATCACCCCATACTTTCATCAGAAGATCTTTGCGGCTGACTACTGCATTTTTGTTTTCACAAAGCACGTGTAATAACATAGCCTCGCGGGACGAAAGTTTTTTGATGGCACTTCCTTTTCTTAACTCATAGCGCTGTGGAACAAATTCAAATTGACCTAGCAAAATATTTTCCTTCGTGTTGCTGGCAATTTTTTGTGTGAGTTGGAGTAAGTTGTTCACCCTCACAATCAGTTCTTCCATACTGAAGGGCTTTCGCAGATAGTCGTTCCCGCCCACTTCAAATCCTTTCAACAAATCTTCAGTTTGTGTTTTCGCGGTTACAAATATGATTGGTGTGAATGGGTTATGCTGTCGAATACTTTTTGCAATCGAGTAACCATCTTGATTAGGCAACATGATATCCAAAACACAAATGTCAGGTTTCATTTCTAAAAATGCGGGGAGAACCAGCTTGCCGTCCGTTACCATACGCACATCAAAATCGCGCACCTCCAGGCTCTCTTTTACAATGCGCCCAAGGAAGGGTTCATCTTCAACGTATAGTATTTTGACTTTGCTCATGTGCTTTAAAGAAGTTCCGACTACTTAGGTAATTTAATAACAAAGTTGCTTCCCTTTCCCGGTTCACTTTCAACTTCGATCGAGCCATGATGACTTTTCACTACACTCTCCACATAACTCAATCCCAATCCATAGCCTTTAATATTATGAACATCTCCGGTGGGAACGCGGAAAAACTTTTCAAACACCTTCTTTTGATACTCTGCAGGAATACCGAGGCCATTATCCTTTACAGATAAAATAACTTTTGAAGTTTCTTCTTTTAAGTTGACCGCTATTTCCGGATTGATAAGACTATATTTTAATGCGTTATCCAATAAGTTGTACACGACACTGGTGAGATGCACACTTCCTCCAAGTAGAGAAAAATCATTTCCTTGTTTATTAAAAACGACTTTCGCTCCCTGCTTTTCGAAAACCAATTTCATAGAAGCCAGAACTTGTTCAACCAGTTTGTCCATTTCAATGGGCTCTGGCCGGTATTCTATTCCCTTATTTTCGAAGATGGCCGTCTTGAGAATTTTGTCAGTAAGTATCGAAAGCCGGTTCAGTTCATTTTGCGCAATCCCCAAGTATTCGTTTGTAATGGTTGGGTTATTGATTCCCTGAAAATCTTTCAAGGCCTCGATAGCAACACCCACGGTGGTTATGGGTGTTTTCAATTCATGTGTGATGTTGCTGATGAAGTCATTTTTTAATTCCATCAATCGCTGCTGCGCCCGGATGCTGCGATACATGATCACAAATGCTGCACTTGTAAGTAGAGTAAGAAATAAAGAGAAAGCGATTTGTGGAGTAATTTCTTTTAGAATATAATTCCGGATTCCTGTTACTTCTACATAATATCGATGAATAGGGTCAAACCGTGTCCATTCGATGTTCAACGTATTTGAATAAATCTTTTCCTTGATTTCAAATAGTTCTCTCTCTACAATAAAATTAGGCTTGAACCAGAACTGCATGTGATTGGGAGGCATTGATACTTCATCCTTAATCTCAAAAGGCAGCTCAATACTTTCTTTTTCCAAATCTTTCTTAAAGTAAAATCGAACCGAATCAATCGATAGTGAATCCGAATTCCAACCAAGAATAATATTCTTTCCCGGCAAATTTCCCATTGCCCTACTAATTATTATGTTAAGCGAATCTGTTTTTTCAATATGGGAACTGTTGTGCGTTCCAATTTTAGAAGACCTTTTAATATACTTATTTAAGTATAATTCACGGAGGGTAATAACTGAGTTCCTTAAAATGTTACTCGTTTTTTTACTGAGATCGAAATAGGTTTTTTCATAGGATGACTTCAGCCAAACTCCTTGTAAAACAACTAATAGTAATATGCTGCTAATTATAAGTAACAGCGTTATTTTATTTTTTGAAGCGTTCATTGCAGGGCAAAGATACTTGTGTAAATTTCCTTGGGGCAATCCTTTAACCTTAATTAACCTTCCTTTCAGAACTATTAACGGCAACCGGTCATCTATCTGCGTAAGTTTGCCTTAGAATCTAAAATGAAAATTTCACCCAATATGAAAAAATTGTTCCTATTAGCCGGTGTGCTGGTGTCACTGGCCGCTGCCCACGTAGTTTTTGGCCAGACCACCGGGGTCATTAATTATGAAGTCAAAATAAACATGCATCGGAACATTCCAAAGGAACGTGAAGCGCAGAAGGCTATGATACCCGAGTTTCGCACCATGAAGCAACAACTCTTTTTTAATGAGAGCGAATCGCTTTACAAGACCGTGATTGAAGATGAAGAAGAGAATATTACAGCCACTGGAGCTGGAGGGATGAGAATGCCTTTCCGAATGCCTAATTCCGAACTATACCTCGACCAGAATACAGGAAAGACGCTATCGAAGCAGGAAGTGATGGGCAAAAATTATCTCATTGAAGATTCAGTGAAAATGTCGCCCTGGAAGTTTGGTACACAAACGAAAACCATTGCCAACTATGAATGTAGTATGGCCTACTACACACAAACCGACACCTTGCGTATTGGTGATCGTGAACCACAGGTAAGAACTCAGGAAATCACGGCATGGTTTACCAATAAGATTCGTCCGTTCCTCGGCCCGGAAAGATTCAACACATTGCCCGGAGCGGTACTGGCGATAGATATTAATAATGGTGAGCGCGTGATTGTTGCAAAGTCGATCGAGCTTAGAGAATTGAAAAAGAATGAATTGAAAGCGCCAACAACGGGTACCAAAGTCACACAGGCTGAGTTTAGGAAAATCATGGAAGAGCAGATGAAGCAAATGGGTGGTGGTCGTCAGATGATCATCAGAAATTGATTTTTTTATTTTTTTAAGTCAATGTGATCACGAGTTTCATGAAGAAATATTTTACCCTTATTATTTTATTGGGAATTACCGTGTCGGCTACCCTTGGTCAGAAATTTTCTATCAAAGGTCAGGTTACGGATACGCTCTCAAGTGCACTGCCATCATCCACCGTGATGCTATTGAATCTGAAAGATTCATCCCTGGTAAATTTCGGTGTGAGCGATTCGAAAGGCTACTTCGAAATCAAGAACGTGAACAAAGGAGAATACTTACTAAAAATCACTTTCGTGGGATATGCTAACTACACAAAGAGGATAACTACGCCTACTGATGCCGCGGTGCCGGTGATAGAGGTGGGCAGAATTAAAATGGCGCCCCAGGCAAGACAACTTGATGAAGTAGTAGTGCAGGGCGAAAAGAATCCGGTAACCGTAAAAAAAGATACGATAGAATTTAATGCCGGATCTTTTAAAACAAAGACCAATGCTACCGTAGAAGATTTATTGAAAGTAATGCCCGGCATGGAAGTGGAAACCGATGGAACTGTGAAGGCGCAGGGCGAACAGGTACAACGCGTAACTGTCGATGGAAGGGAGTTCTTCGGTCGCGACCCAAAGCTGGCAACGCGAAATCTACCAGCGGATGCCATAGACAAAGTTCAGGTGTTTGACAAGAAATCAGACAACGCACAGTTTACCGGTATTGATGATGGTCAACGTGAGAAAACCATTAACCTTGAGTTGAAAGCAGAAAAGCGCAACGGTGCATTTGGAAACCTGATGGGTGGCATTGGAACGGATGATCGCTTTCAGGCAACTGGTAGCGTGAGCCGTTTCGGAAAAGGAAAACAGATTTCATTTCTCGGCATGGGTAATAACATTAATGAACAAGGTTTTTCCATAGGTGATTTCATGAACTTTTCGGGTGGCGCTCAAGCCATGGCTGGAGGCGGAGGTGGTGGCACCAGAACAGTTACTATTAACTCAGGAGGAGGTGGTAGCGGTTCTAGTGGCCCAACGGTTAATACCGGTGGCCGTCAAAGCGGGATCATGACTAACTATGCCGGTGGTGTAAACTTTAACCGGGATCTTAACAAAGACACTAAACTAACGTCAAGTTATTTCTATAATCACCTCGAAAGAGATGTGAACACAGATTTGACCCGAACCAATTTTCTTCCCGATGAAAGTTTAAATAACACATTGAATCAAAAGAGCAAGCAACTAAGCACCAATAGTAATCACCGGGGCACAT
>JANOUH010000266.1:0-3426 GCA_031416795.1 Cytophagales bacterium
CATCAATCCTTTTGAGTGGCTCCGTGATGTACTCATCAAAATACCTGAACACCCTGTCAACAAACTAGAATTATTGTTGCCAAAAAAGATGTAGTTTATCGTGGGCTTACTTTGGGATTCGATCTGAAAAACTTGCCGATGATCAGTATGCAATGGTTGCCTCTCCTGAGAAAGCATTGTTTGATAAAATCATCACCACTTCAGGATTGTTGCTTCGTAGCAGGAAAGCCGCAAAAGAATTCCTGCTTGAAAACATGCGAATGGATGAAGATGCTCTGAGACAACTCAACGCTGAAGAAATGATGACCTGGATAAAAGGAAGTCTCAAAGAAGAAAGTTTATTAATGATTGTTAATGTGATCCAGGAACTATGATCAAAGACTGGCTGGCAGAATATAAACCGAAGAACAAGGACGAGGCACAATCAGCCCTTCGTGAGATCATGCAGGAAGTTGCATTGGCCGGCTTGTATCGCAGTGGCTTTTTTGAGAAGGCTGCGTTTTATGGTGGCACTGCGCTTCGCATATTTCATGGACTTGATCGCTTTTCAGAAGATTTGGATTTTTCTCTCCTAGAGCCTGATCCAGGCTTTTCCCTGGACAAATATCTGGACACCATTCAGAATGAATTTCAGGCTTTGGGCATGCAGGTTTCTGTAAAAGAAAAAAAGAAAGCAAAGGATACCCACGTTGACTCTGCTTTTTTGAAATCCGAAACGATTTGGAAAGTGCTTGTATTGGAAGGCATCATTCCGCAAAGCGGACTTTCACAGCAAGCACACATCAAAATCAAAATTGAAGTTGATACGGTTCCTCCTATTGGTTTTGAAACGGAAGAGAAGCTGTTGCTGCGACCTTTTTCATTCTATGTGAAATGTTTTACGTTGCCATGCCTCTTTGCCGGTAAATTGCACGAGCTGCTTTTTCGCAAATGGAAAGAAAATGTGAAAGGTCGTGACTGTACGATTTCGAATGGTATGTAAAGAAAGGTGTTGCAATGAATTTAAAACACTTTGTCGAACGAGCACACGATAGCGGAGATCTTGACGAAGAAAAACTAACTGAACAACAATTCAGAAAATTGTTAACCAACAGAATCAATTCGGTTGATATGGAAAAAGTAAAAGCCGATGCCATTCGATTTATTCCGGATGGCAGCAAGCTTGACATCTGGTCGAAGAAATATTTCAATGACTTATCAGTTCATTTGAAACTGGATTAGTACAAACAACTAAAAATATTTTCGGGGATGTTTACTTTCACCCGCGATGATTCGGTATTTTTGTTGCGCGACCTGCCTAACGGACTGACGTAGGTAATTCAATGTTAAGGACTACGAACATGCCTCCAATCCGCCCATTAAATTGGGTATGTCTGCGCATCCTGAGTAGTGCTTCCGCACATTGATGCAAGTCCTTCTGCAATCGCGTAGGGTACATCCGCGCATTATATAGGGTATGTCTGCGCATCCCGAATGGTGCTTCCGCACATTGATGCCGGTCCTTCTGCAATCGTGTAGGGTACTCCCGTGTATTGAATACGGTACGAGTGTGCATCGTGTATACTATGAATGTGCATCCCAAATGGTGTTTACGTATTCTGATGCATGTCCTCCTGCAGTCTGATGGGATACTTCCGTGCATTGAATACAGTCTTATTGGAAATACATGCCCTGCTTCCGCAACTTGTGATCCATGCAACAACGATTTGATGAAGCCATGGGGAGCAAAAATATTCACAAACATAGCCACAGCTATGGCCGACCACCGAAAGAGACAAGCAAAACCAATCTAACTAATCGTTGTACTTAATGCTTTGTTATCACTTAATGCTTTGTGGATATTCTTGTAAGGAACGGCTATGGAATTAAAACCGAAAGATTTATAGTATTCCAGGTTATCCGCCACCTCTCCACCAATGACATACTCAATATCCTCGGTATGATATTTTTTCAGGTGGTTAAATAAATAGGTCATGGCAGGATGCTGATAGTTAATATAATCCTTAACGGAATTGTCTCTGCGTGATATCCCCTGCGTAAAAGAAGTTAAGTCATTAATTCCGATCATGAAATAACTAACCCCCAGGTCAATGAATTCATTTACGGTAAGCACTGCCGATGGAATTTCCAACATGATGCCAAGCTTACCCTGGTAATGGTAATCCTTCAAAATCTCCTGGGCTTTAATGACCTGAGATGTATCATGAACAACGGGCAAGAGCAAACCTAAATTTTTATTTCTTCCCTGAACTTCAAGAAACATTTCCAACTCTTTTCGGAAGGTGTCAACAAAGTATAACGACCTGCGCATTCCGCGCAAGCCCATTAGTGGATTCTCTTCCTCTATAACTTCCTCTGTACCTAGTAATTTGTTAGCCCGATAGGTTGGTGTATCGTCTGTTCTGTACCAGACAGGCTTGCCTTCAAATAATTGACAAATTTTCGATAGATACTCCCTGTTTTCTTCCATCCTTTTCGGTATGGTAATGTATTCGGGGTTATTGGTTTTCTCGCTTTTCACCATGCCAACACCACCTATGCTATTAATTATATAACCCTCCGGTATCTCTCTATCTAAGGCAAGTCTAATCTGGGTATTCATATTTTATTCTTTGGGAGGCTGTTTTAACTTTTCTGCTGGCAATGTTACTAAAGTATTAATCTTGCTATGGACAATAACTGTCATATCAATAAGAAAGTTTGATCTGATTAGGCAAGACATGGATGGTTGAAAGATTAAGAGCCATTACTTGAATACTAAATCGCAATGATATTGCATTTTAGACGAAACCAATCCATTAAGAATGAATAATTTATTTTGAGAATAGAATTGCCCCCTCGCATCTAAGAATATATACCCGCCCACCTAAGAATATTCTTAGAAGTATGTTAGAATTTCTCTAAAAACCCACTTACAAGACTAGCTATGGATTGAAGAAAATTCGGAGGTTTAAATGCCGCTATTTTTTTGGATTCGGATTCTTCAAAGGATAGGATTGAGGAAATATTCGCGAAATCTTGATTGTACTTCTTAAAAAATAGAACTGGCAACACATTCAAAGTAACCGATTACCATCTTCAAACACACAGATTGACTCAAAATTGACGGCAATTGAACCATAATTGATAAAGTCAAAATCGACTGTGATCTACCTTTAGACATTCATTTTAACCAAAACCAAACCTCCATGAAAAAACTATTTATTCCGGCTATTCTGCTCTTCATAGCCGCTGCCTGCAATCAACCTGCCCCTCCCGCTGCTCCTGTAGTGGACACCGTGGGAGAAAGTAACAAAGCTATCGTAAAGCAATACACGGATGCCGTAGTGAAAGGCGATACCGTTGCTATGGCGTCCTTTTTAGCTGATAATTTCAGAGCCTATGGACCAGGATCAAATGACTCTACTAACCTGGAGAATCACCTCA
>JANOUH010000267.1:0-2994 GCA_031416795.1 Cytophagales bacterium
AGAAGTGAAGAATTTTAAAACGGGTTTTTAGAGACTCCCGTAATTTAGTTTGATCTGAAGTTTAAGTGTCCCAATGTATAACCTTTGGGCGCCAATTCAGAATTCTTTTTGTTGTAGGGGCTGATATAAATTGTATCATGCTCTTTGCCGAGTACTAGAATCTCATAAACATCTATTGGGTTGTCAATGTTATCGGCTTCTGTTGAGCCAATTCTATTGTATTCAACTTTTTGACCATCTAATGTTCTAAGCTTTCCAAGGTAAGTAATGCTGCCCATTACCGTATTAACAGGAATTGGATTGGTAACTTCAAGGCCAAATTCTCCATAACCTTCCGGTATCATATCTTCTTCTGTTCCTCCCTCGTTCAATGCTTCCATTGCCTTATACAGGGTCTGCATATCAGTATACTTTGGGTCTTCCTTGAGGTCATCTAAGATGGATTTTCGTTTTGTCGTTTTCGATTTAATGGATTTAAGAATAATGATGATAGTTAATACAGCTCCTGCCATGATTAGAAAAGTTGTCATCGTGTAGTTTGTTTTTGTTTCGCAATGAAAATAGTTGGTGGCAACCTGCCGCATATTCATTGTCTTTCAAATGAACCCATTCATTTTTTAGAAAGAAATTCTCTGCAACCTTGCAGAGAAAGAAGGTGCAGGATTTAGTAATCTCAGTTTTAATTCATTCCTTATCAGATTAATTGAAAAAGATTGAAACCATGGATAACATATGGCGAAGAATTAGCCAATTATGGAAGAAGCAAAATCACAAAATTGAAGAAACAGTCCCTATTCCTTCTTTGGATAATAATGGCCGGTATACTGTTTTATATGTTGGATGCAACGGTGATGGGGAGTTGGTTAGCTACCTTACCAAAAACGCTGAAGATATTGTATCAAACTTTAAAGGGATAAGCTGTGAACTTGTGCTTTATCCATCGCTGAAAAGTGAAGCTATAGATATCAACAACAGGTGGTCTCTTCTACTCTCGTATTATCATCCGGAATGGCGTGGCCGGGCGGAACTGATCGCCAATCAGCTAAAGAGTATAGGCTCAACTGAATTTTATGAATCTATTTGTTCTTGCTATCAGGTAAAGTACAATAACACACCTTTTCTGTTATTGACTTCGAACAACTTTACTGTTGACCAGAGAATATTTCCACTTCAATTAAATCGGGATATAGCAGACCAGTTAAATTCAATTTTTAAGGAAATTGAGAATGCTACCCGAAGAGAAATAGACGATGACATTAGTTTTTATAACGCAGCTTCCCCTGATTCTTCAAGCGAAACAGATGATGAATACAATGCTGATACAGCTTTTGAAGATGAAACTTCCGGAATTTCCCTAAAAGTTGCAGAACAGCTCGAGGTGCTGCTCAAAACTGCAGAGAATGAGACGATATTAAATATCTATAGTACTTTCATAAAGCGCACCAGCGTTCATCGGCCTGCATTATTAAAAGAATTTGATAAAATAGAAAAGTCCATAGCCCCGGTTGCACTTAGTCGGCTGGTTGTGGAAAAGCATGGTCGGATTCTGCTTCCGGATTTTAATAATCTGGAAATTAAACTTACCCCACTTCAAAAGACTGTTTACCTGTTCTTTTTAAAGCACCCCCAGGGGGTGATGTTTCATGACCTTGTTGATCATCGGAACGAATTGTTAGATATTTATGGCCGGACAACCAATAGCAGTAGCAATAGAGAGATTACAAAACGCATTGAAGACTTAACCGATATAAGATCAAATTCAATCAATGAAAAGTGTTCAAGGATAAAGGAGGCTTTCGTTAAAGAAATGCATGATAGTATTGCAAATAACTATTACATAAATGGTGGGCGTAATACGGTAAAGAAAATCCCTTTACCCAGTGATCTGATTCAGATATCTCCAGAGTTTAGATAGCATACTTTGGTGTGGGAGCAAATGCTGATATTAGCTATATTTATATCACAATTAGCATCACTCATATGGACATTGCCCAGGAAAAAGCGGAAATCATAAAGCAAGTTGAAAAAGTAAATGATGCATCACTCATTCAGGCTATCAAGAGCCTTCTCGATTTTGGTTTAAGCAGGCAGGAAAAGGATGAAGCACTGGAAGCATCGATCGTCAGGGGCTTAAAACAATCCAAAAATGGTGAAACACGACCGCATAGCGAAGTTATGTCGGAAATCAGAGCACGATTCAAGGTATGAGTTATAGAATAAACTGGACTTCAGAATCCGAGAGGACATTTAATCAAAACCTTGAGTATTTATCGAAAGAATGGAATCCGATTGTGCTGAATCAATTTCTTGATCGGGTTGAAGAAGTGCTTGAAAAGATTAAATCCAACCCCAAATTATATCCAATGCATAGACCACAAGAAAGGGTCTATAAATGTGTGATCCATGAACGGATTGTTTTATACTTCAAGATAGTAGGTGATGATGTCATTGATCTTTTGACCTTCTGGAATACTTATCAGGATCCAGGCGAACTGGAGGTATAATATTTTTCGGGAACAGTAGGTCGGGAGCACCTCCATAGATACAATTCGCGATTTCGGAACTACTATTGAAATCTTTATTTCTTGTTTCACTTAATTGAAGCTAACCTATTACCTTCGCGTCAGAATTTTTATAACCATGACCACCGAACAATTAAAGGACTTGAAAAGCCGTGTTACCGCCCTCAGGCGGTATCTTTGACTACGACCGTAAAATCGTAGAAATACAAGACGAAGAACGCATCACCCACCAGGCCGATTTCTGGAACAATTCCAAAGAAGCTGAAGTAATCTTAAAAAATATTCGCACCAAAAAAGTGTGGACCGATGCTTTTGATCAGGTCAACAAACAATTGGAAGACCTGGATGTGCTCAATGAATTTCATGAAGCCGGAGATGTGACCGAAGAGGAATTGGATGTCGACTATAAGAAAGCCGCCAAAGCAATCGAGGAACTTGAGTTCAAGAAAATGCTGAGTGGCGAAGAAGATCA
>JANOUH010000268.1:0-3889 GCA_031416795.1 Cytophagales bacterium
ATCGTACTCGGCCGCATTCAGTTTGAACATGCGCAGCGCGATGGGCTTCACCATGGCCAGGTCACTCTTCACGCTATCGGCCACACCGGGATATTGAATCTTTACCGCCAGCTTACTCCCTTTCAATGTTGCCTGATGCACTTGACCTATGGAAGCGGCATTGGAGGCCGCGTGCAAAAAGGTATCAAAAATTTCCTGCGGCTTTTTGCCCATCGACTTCTCAAACGTGCGTACTACCAAAGGATATGATAATGGTGGTGCGCTATATTGCGCCATCGCAAACTGGTCCTGATACGCTGTAGGAAGCAGGTTCTTGTCCATGCTTAGCATTTGGGCCACTTTCAGCGCACTGCCTTTTAGCTGGCTCAGAGAATTATAAATGTCGGTGGCGTTGTCAAGGTGAAGCTGGTCTTTGGTGAGATCGGAATTAACCAATCTCTTGCTGTAATGCTTCAGGTAGTTTGTTCCGATTTTAGCTCCTGTTGATATGAACTTGGTAGCCCGCTGCACTTTGCCAACCGGAATACTCTGCTGCTCCTTCACCTTCATCACGTAGTATTAAATCAGTTTTTCGTATTTTGATAGAGAAACTTTCCAAAGTCGAGGGCCGAATCCAGCACACCTTTGCCGATCAGGTCGAAAGCGAGGTTCACCGATTTTTCGATGGCCGCATCCGTTTTTTCAAATCCGGGGCTTTCATCATGAACCCAAAACTGGAGGATAAAAACAAAGTGCATCCAGAAGATCATATCATAACGTTGATCCAGGTAAGGACGCTTCGCAATTTCTCCCGAAGTCTTTCCGTCATTCAGCACCGAGTTAATCCATTCTTTAAAAGATTCTTTAAAGCCTTTTAGGAATGCGGGCACCGTAGAGGGATTTTTCCATGACTTCAGTTGATGCACAGCAAAACTGCGATCCGACTTCAGCAGCTCAGCCAATGAAAAGTAAAACGTGAGAATCTTTTCTCTCGAAGTAAAGCCCTGGTAGTCCTGATCATTTTCCATCCGGCTGCGGGTTTGATCGATGTATCCTTTCCAAATCGACCTTTCAAGACCTTCAAAAGACCCGAAGAATTGATAGAATTCATCTTCCCTGAATCCGTGGTCTTTACAAAACTTATAGACTGAAACAGGTTGTTTGCCCTCGGTGAGTATATAGTCGCGATAATCGGCTACGATCTTTTCAGAAGTGATCGACTGTGCCTTTGGTTTGGCTTTCGATTTCTTTGTCTTTTCCATGCCCATTAAACACAGAAAGAGGAAAGTATGTTTTCCGTTTGGGGATTATTTAATGCTGTCAGGATGAAAAGCCGGTGAAACTGTTTATCTCACCAAAATAATATGCGGCCCGGAAAGGTATCCCCGCTGAAGGGCAGAGATAGCCAAAGTTTCAGAATTGAATTATTCTATGGAAATTTAAAAAAATGGCTTTTAGGAATATCTATATGTTGGCAATGGTCATCATCCTTGTCGGGATGGGCCAGGGTTCTTTTGCCCAACGCAATGCCTCTTACTATTTCGAAAAAGGCGAAGAAGCCCTGCGGGGGAAATTTTATAAAACTGCCCTCGCCCACTTCAACGAATGTTTACGATTGAGTCCCTATTATATGGATGCCTATTATTCCCGTGCCATGGCGCGTGAGGGCTTGGGTGACAAGCAAGGTGCCCTGACCGATTACAACATCTACCTCGAAACAAAACCTGATGACAAAGAAGCGCTTTTTAGCAGGGCCGTTACCCGCTATGATTACGGACAGTGGGCTGTAGCCAAAGAAGATTTTTTAAAGCTCCTCACCCTGCCCGAAGGTGGCGAGACAAATACGGTTTATTTTCAAACCGACAAATCTGCTGATGGCGTTACCAAAGCATTCACAGCCCATCACAATCTGAAGCCAACCCTTTTGAATTACCTCGGCCTGATTGAAATGAAGCTGAAGAACTTCGGCAGGGCGGAAGAATATTTTAACGATGCCATTCTGATCAATCCCAAAGATCCTGATTACTTCCTCAACCGCGGCATCACCACGTTACACGTTGGCGATTCAGCAAAGGCCATAGGTGATTTTGAGCAGGCACTTGCATTGAATCCGGAAAGTAGTTTGGCACGACATAACCTCGCTGTGCTTAAGAAGTCAACAACAACCCCTGAAGAAACCGAACGCTTGCTAACAGAAGCGATTGAGAAAAATCCAAAGTTACCTTACTCCTATTCCGAGCGCGGGTTAGTGAGAATGAAAGCTGGCAACCTGACCGGTGCGTTGGAAGATTATAATAAAGCCATCCTTCTTGATCCTAAAGATCCTGATTACTGGCTCAACCGCGGAATCATAAAAGAACAAAGTAAAGACCTCATTGGGGCATTGGTTGATTACAGGCAAGTGATTACACTAAAAGCAGATTATGAAAAAGGCTGGCTCAACCACGGCAACGTGCTGGTGAAACAAAATCGTTTTATTGAAGCTGTTGAAGACTACACGGTGGCTATTACCTATTATCCCGAATATGGTCTTGCCTACTACAACCGCGGGCTCACCTACCACAGGCTGGGTAAAAAAGTGCAAGCGTGCAAAGACTTAGATCAGGCAAAGAAGTTTGGAACCAGGGTGGACGATAACGTAGTGAGTACCATTTGTAAGTAGCTATCTTCATAGCCCAGGTCTTTATTGAGGTGCACGAATAATTGTGGAAGTGCCCTATAACAAAAAGGAAGGCCACCCCCCGGACAGCCTTCCTCAAAACAACAATGTTCGCAAACCCCAAACCCGTCTGGCCTGTGCGAGCGATGTAAAGAGATGCATTCGTATTGGTAAATACTATGATATAAATCAGGTATCAGAAAAAGATATTCCATTCATAGAGAGAATCTGGCAATCCCATCGCCATTGTTAATTCTGTAAAGTATTACAGAGCGCTATGTGATTACGTTAGGTGCCTCTACACAAAAAAAATGACCACGGACAAAACACGGTGTAAAAGACCACAGAAAAATCACAGAGATTTGATTCCGTGTCGCTCTGTGTGGTGTTACCCGGAGGACCTGGTGTAATTACCATTAGCTCTTTTAACTTAATAGCATTCTTCGGGATGCTGCTATATCTCCAGATCGCGTGCGGCTATTTCGGCTGGGGCACACCGCGTAAAGGGAGCGATAAAATTTATAAAAAAGTCAAGGTGCTGAGTCATTCCGCAGTCTTCCCCGATCATTGACGAGCACTCCTGAGTCATTCAGCAATGCTGGTGAGTCATTTAATCCTCCTCTCCAGCCATTTTATAGTGCTCCTGAGTGATTCAATAATGGTGTTCCGTCACTGCGGAGTGATCTTGAATTATTCAGCACCACTGCTGAGTGACTGAATAATCTTCATGAGCCGTTCAGCAGTGCTCATCAGCCATTAAAGAGTGCTCGTCAGCCATTCACGAATGCTCCTGAGCCATTCAAGAACACTCAAAAATCATCGGTAACTGGGATAAAACCTTCTATTTGACTCAAATAACCACTTTGGCTCGTTTTAAGGACGTTCGGGTGACTGTTTTCAGGCGGAGAGAGGTGTATAGCCACCGATGTTTCTTTCAAGCGGGCAGGCGGCTGGCTGTGGCTGAGCTACACTGAAGGTATATAGGGTACGTTTTGTCTACATAACACCGTGTTATAGTACTATTTTACATTTTTTCGCACTAAAAAAGCATTTAACACTATTATATAGATACAGTTATGTTTATCATATCTAAAATTATTTAATCCATTAAAAAAAACAAAAAGACTATGGCAAAGAAGACCTATTTACCCACAGCCGATGCAGACAAAGTAATCTGGCTCAACAATTTTTCGGCTAAGTTTACTCCGCTGGCTGTTTCGCTTGGCTTTGTGGCTGCCGATGCTACATCTG
>JANOUH010000269.1:0-15864 GCA_031416795.1 Cytophagales bacterium
TCAAGAAGCCTGGAATTCAAAAGGGTCTACAATGTTAATCACCCTAACAATAAAGATTACCAATCAAAATCCTGAAATCATTTGATATCCTAATGCTAAGAAATCCTATAATCTTTAAATCCTACGAATCCTAATTCAGACGAAATGAGCGACAACAATTCAGCAATAGTTAGTAAAGTCTGGTCTTTCTGTAATACACTCAGAGATGATGGCGTAGGCTACGGGGATTATCTGGAGCAGCTTACCTATTTGCTTTTCCTAAAAATGGCGGATGAATACACCAAGCCACCTCACAACCGTACTTTTTCTATTCCTAAAAAATACAACTGGGAAAGTCTCGTGCCATTAAAAGGTGCCGAGCTTGAGACGCATTACAGCATCATGCTGCGTGAGTTGGGTAAAGAGAAAGGCATACTCGGCCAGATCTTCACCAAGAGTCAGAATAAAATTCAAGACCCAGCCAAGTTGAGTAAGATCGTAGCCATGATCGATAGCGAGCAATGGCTGATGATGGGTGTAAAAGACAAAGGGGATATCTATGAAGGTCTGCTGGAGAAAAATGCAGAAGACACAAAGAGTGGTGCCGGGCAGTACTTCACACCACGCGCGTTGATCAAAGCCATGGTCGAGTGCATCAATCCCGAGCCTATGAAAACCATTGCCGATCCAGCCTGTGGCACGGGTGGATTTTTCCTGGCTGCCTATGATTACATTGTAGATCACAATAAACTCGATAAGGCCCAGAGCAAGTTTTTAAAGTACAACACGTTCTTCGGCAACGAGATCGTTGCCAGCACCAGACGCCTGGCGTTAATGAATTTGTTTCTTCACAACATCGGAGACATCGACAGCGATAATTTCATTTCACCCGCAGATGCCTTGATTGCGCAATCCGCAGATAAGTATGATTACATCTTAGCCAATCCACCCTTTGGCAAAAAGAGCAGTCAGACGTTTACCAATGAAGAAGGTGAGCAGGAGAAAGAAGACCTTACCTACAACCGCCAGGATTTCTGGGCTACCACCAGCAACAAGCAACTCAACTTCGTGCAGCACATCCGCAGCATGCTCAAAACCACCGGCATCGCAGCGGTAGTCATTCCCGATAACGTATTGTTTGAAGGCGGAGCAGGAGAGACGGTGCGCAAGAAACTATTGGAGACAGCCGATGTCCATACCATCTTAAGATTACCAACAGGAATATTCTATGCACAAGGCGTAAAAGCCAATGTGGTTTTCTTTGATAACAAACCCAGCAGCAAAAATCCGTGGACCAAAGAAATCTGGGTGTATGATTACAGAACCAACATTCATCACACCTTAAAGAAAAATCCACTCAAGCTGGAAGACTTACGAGATTTCATCACCCTCTACAATCCAAAGAACAGGAACAAGCGCAAAGAAACCTATAATGCAGAAACCAACCTGCCTGACGGCAAGGCAGGTCCTGAAGGTCGCTGGAGAAAATTCACGTATGATGAAATTATTGCAAGAGATAAAACATCGTTAGATATTACCTGGCTCAGAGATAAATCATTAGCTGATCTTGATAATCTTCCCGATCCGGATGTGTTGGCGGAAGAGATCATTGAAAATCTGGAGGCAGGGTTGGCGAGTTTTCAGCAGATAATTGTATCACTTAATAAAAAATAAAAAAAGTGTGGCAACACACAAATTTTGCCTGTGGTCGGTGTTATCACCGCACTGCACTACCTTTACCTTCTGAAATACAACGATCTTGCACCCTTGTTTTTCTTTAAACTGCAATGATTCTAACATCGTTTACCGGTCCGCGCCAAATCATGTGAAGATCGATCTCAACTTTCCTACTTGCCCACCGTATCCGCGCACGCGGAAAAGGTGGGTGGCGCGATTTATCTTTAACATATTAATACCCCGGGTTGAACCCCGGGGCTACAAACATGCAACCCCGGGGTTGAAATACGGGATCCCCTTAATTCAAGTTCCAATCCTTCGCTAAAGTATGCTTCGATTTAATGATTGGGTTGTGTCTTCATGTAAGCATTATAAACGAATAATGTACGCTGCCCGCTCAGGATTGCGTTTCAATTTATGGTATTCGTTTTTTCTTCGTGTTCTTCTTCTGTTTTGGAATCTTCCCGATTCTTACATCACCTTTTAAAATAAGGTGGCAGGCTTTGAGTACCAGCTCTTCAAAGGCATCTTCATCGGCTGAAATGTTTTGCCAAGCGGTTTCGGATGAGCCGAGTAAGCGTACGGAGCGCATGCAGGGAAATTCTTTTTTTAAACTTGCATGATGCTCGTGAAGGGCTGCGAGCCATACGCCATTATCGTCCGTAAAATCGTTTCGCTGGCGAAGAATTAAAACCAATTTATCACCTGCGTAAATGGCAGAACAACCAAACATGGGTTTCACCCGAGGATGAATAGGATCCAGTTCTTCGAGTACAAATTCAAAAGGGATTTTAGACTTCATGAACGTGAGGCAATGTTAATAAAATTTTCACGTAACCTTTTTTCTTTTCCAAGCGGAGTCTTCCGCCTTGGGGACTCTGTGTAATACCGGTAGTATACCGAACGAACGCGGAGTCCCTTTCAGGAGACTCCGCTAAGAATGAACCTCTTTTCATTTCAGGATCTCCGCTAAGAATGAGTTGTGCCGCTTGCGCCCGGGGTTCTATTGATTATTCAAAGAACGTTACTTCTCCATTGTCCATGTCGTAATAGGCTCCAACAATTTTTATTTCGCCTGCTTCCTCCATTTCCTTAAGTATAGGGCTGTGCAAGCGGATGTTGACGACTGTTAACTTTACGTTTTCCCGAATCACCAGGTCAACAAAGTCGGCATCTTTCGATGTCTTTGTTCCTGTATAATGTTGGCAGGCTTCCACTGCGGGAGTAATCTTTTTCAATAATCCCGTTAAGTTGCCAAGGCTTACACGATCAATAGCGCCCTTCACGGCTCCACAATATTCGTGACCGATCACGAGCACGATTTTAGCGCCAGATACTTTGCAACTGAATTCCATCGAACCGAGTATATCTTCATTTACAATGTTGCCAGCAACACGCGCTACAAAGAGATCGCCTATGCCTTTGTCGAAGACGTCTTCCACAGGTACGCGCGAGTCGATGCAGGATAGGATGATTGCCTTCGGGAATTGTCCATTAATGCCATCGCGAATTTGTTTGGAATGATCGCGCAACGTCAGGCTACCGTTGGCAAATCGTTTATTTCCTTCCTTCAGGCTTTTCAGCACATCATCGGGTGTTAAGCTTCTTTGTTCTTCCGCGGTCAAGACGCGCTCAATAAGTGGGCTCTGATTGATTTCCATTTGCTTTTTATTTGATGAGCAAAGTAATTAAAAATAAAGCGATCCAAAAGTGTAGATTCCTGAGATATCATTACTCATGTCATTTATCTGTCCACACCAACATGCGTGAGGTGCGATCTCATCTTTTCTGTGAGGAGGGCCAATATTGAGAGACTTTCGTTCCCACAAAGGCAACATACACATGGAAATGATACTTTCATTATATTTAGAATAATTACAAAGCAATAACCCCCATGATCAACCCCAAACTCCTCACGTTACTCAAAGTCATCGCTATTCCCACTGGCTATGCCATCATTCTCCGTCTTTTTTTTGGAGTGAGTACCTGGATAGAATTGTTTTCGGTGATGTCGATTTCATTCCTGTTTTGTTTGCCAACCGTTGTAGGCGCACTGGCAATTTACTTTTCAAACCTGGAGCAAGTAAGAAAACTTTGGTATCGGGTGTTTATGCCGTGGATACCCATTTTATTTTTTTTAGTCATCACCCTTGCTGTAGCCTTAGAAGGTTGGGCGTGTTGGTTGATGGTGTTGCCCCTGTTTTTAATTGCCGCTTCCCTCGGGGGTCTGCTCGGTGGTTATTTCAAAATGAAAAAGCAATCCACGAGAGTTTATATTTCCGTATTGGCCTTATTGCCCTTGCTCATGTCACCGATCGAAGCCATGGTGGGCTCCATACCGGGCACCTATCAAGCCTACACCTTCATCGACATCAATGCCCCGGCTGATGTGATCTGGAGTAACGTAACACGCGTGCGCGAAATCAACGAAGCGCAAGACAAAGGCTGGCTTACCCAAACCTTGGGTTTTCCGAGGCCGGTAAAAGCAGAGCTCAACTATGAAGGCGTAGGCGCCTATCGCGAGGCGGTCTTTACCAATGGCCTCGTCTTTCACGAAACCGTTTCTGAATACATCCACCAACAGAAAATGGTATTCTCGATCAAAGCCTATCCTCACGAAATTCCTTCCACCACCATGGATGAACACGTGGTGATTGGTGGAACTTATTTTGATGTATTGAATGGTACCTATGAACTGGAAAAGTTAAATGACACTACCCATCGCCTTCATCTTTACAGTCACTTCAAGTTAAACACCACGTTTAATTTTTACGCAAGCTGGTGGGCGAAATGGATCATGAAAGACATACAGAACAATATTTTACAGGTAGAAAAGCAACGCGCTGAAAAAGGATAGTAGTGCCTTCGCTAATACATGAATCATATTCCGCAAAAAATAATACCATGACCGAACGAGAACTGATCAAACTGGAAGGAACGATACGGAAGAAAATGGAAGAGATCAAAAAACAACAGGTGAGCCTGAAAGATTCTGGAATTGGCGGCCTCATGAATTCGCTGAAGAAAGTAGACGAGGCCTTGTATGAGAAGATCATGCCGGAGTATAAAGAGATGGTGACGAAGTATAACATCTTCAAATAAGCAGCAGGCATTTAAACGCGCTGGTCAGGTCTCTTTTAAAAATTAATTTATGAGCAGCATCATGGAACATCCGGTGGCAGGCTATAAGGTTCGCCCCCGGTTTAAAATTGAAACCCACTACTCTGTAGCGGCATTGAAAAAGAAATTGCAGGATGGCCTGCAGCACAACGAGGCTACGTGTATCGGAATTGTTAATCCTGGGTATGTTACCCTTTACATTCCGCGTAAAGACCAGCACTACTGGTCGCCTCAATTAAACCTGACCTTTGAAGAGACAGAAACGGGTAGCGTGCTTCGCGGTTTATATAGTCCACGGCCGGCTGTATGGACTATGTTTGTGTTCTTCTATGCACTTATTGGTCTGGCCGTTTTATTCGTTGGTGTTGTGGGGCTTTCCTATCTGATGTTGGATAAACCGACCACCATACTTTGGCTGGTGCCCGTTTTTATTGTGATTTTTCTAAGCTTGTACCTGGTGGCGCATTTCGGCCAAAAGCTGGGAGAAAAGCAAATGATTATTTTGCATGACTTTACCGTGCATTGCACCGAGTTGGTGATCTGAGTGATGGCATCCCCACTGCGCATTCGATAAGATGTTTCCAACGCTGGTTGAATCTGAATAACAAACACGCCAATCGATCACTTGATCATGCGCTCGATCTTATCCCTCACCGTATTGCCGTTATAATGCACATACACCAGAAAAAGAATGATGGTGATTAACAAAAAGATGAGGAGTTTCATGATTCGCTTGACGATTCCATAAAGAAGCACGACAATTAGAATCACAGCGATGGTGAGGTACATGGGATTGGATATCACTTTGTCGATCAGTTCCTGCATAAAGATTGTCTTGGTAATTTCAATAAATTTAATGGTTACGCAACGAGTAGCCAAATGCCTCGTAGCCTTTGTTGGTGTTAAACAAAAAATCCGTATCAAAAAATGAAAATCATTCCACAACACGTTCCTTTTTCCCCAAGGAAAGTTGCGCCCCAGTGAATTTTAGTCGAGCCGCACAAATTTGGCACGCAATGACAAAAATTTGGTTATAACACTCCTGGCAAGAGAGGATGAATATGAAAATAAATTAATCGCAATAAGGACAAAAAGTAAGTTCATGAGTCGCCATAACCTGTCCTTGCGTGTGAAGTACTGCAAATAAGTAAAGGATTGATGCGATTGAAGCTGAATTGCAGATTTAAAAATTAAATTGCAGATCAGTGATTTCACAACCCATCCTATTTTATACATGCTACGCTTTATAGAGAAGTTATTCGGTTTCAGTTTAATTTTATTATTAATAAGTAGCGTAGCAAGTGCGCAGGCCCCGCTCTCCAAGAGAATTGCCCTTGTTATTGGTGTTAAATCATATCAATATGTGCAGCCTTTACAAAATTCACTGAATGATGCCATTGATATGTCCACTGTTTTAAAATCAAAGGGATTTCAGGTCATAGAACTTTATGACCCTAAAACCAAGCGAGAGATGCAGGACGCTATAAGAAAGTATTTCACGTTACTGCAAAATCAAAAAAATGCTGCCGGTCTTGTTTACTATTCAGGTCATGGTATGCAAGTAGATGGCTCTAATTATTTGATACCTAGCCAGGCTGATCCTCAGATAAAAGCAGACCTTGATGATCAGTGCTTGAATATGGATTATGTCATGCAAGCCATTGAGCAAGCGGGCAATGATCTTAACATTTTCATCCTGGATGCATGCCGCAATAATCCCTTTCGCAGCTTCAGCCGCTCCACGGAAAAAGGATTGAGCATGGTCAACACCCCGAAGGGATCTTATATTGTTTACGCCACCAAACCAGGTTCAGTAGCTTCGGATGGTACAGGGAAAAATGGATTATTTACCTCCCGACTTTTGAATTACATGAATACGGAAGGCTTAAGCCTGGAACAAGTATTCAAACGCGTGGCAGCTGACGTGGCAAAACAATCAAATGATTCGCAAAGACCTTGGATTGCATCTGATTATACAGGTGATTTTTATTTCACACAACCGAAAGCAGAGATTGCTTCTGATAAAAAAAACGTTGCTTCACCGGAACTAGTAAAAGCTGATCCATCAAAATCCAGCACGTTAAATGGGGAGGCAGATTTTCTCAGGAAAGAGAATAATAATTTTTTTCGCGACATGATGGAAAAGGAAAAAGTCTCTCGTCTTTCTTTAGTTGCACCTTCTCCGAGAGCAATAATTTATAGTGACCTGAGGTTTACTGAAGTGTCTGTTGATTATAGTAGAATATTGAGAAGAGATAGGCAGATTTTTGGGGAGGGTAGTAACTACATGGGGCCCTTTGGTAAAATCTGGAGAACCGGTGCTAATCAAGGAACGCGCATTTACTTTTCGAAAGATGTGATTATCGACCAGAAATTAGTTGAAAAAGGAGGTTATACTATTTTTTCATGGCCGGGTGTTTCCTCTTGGGAAATAGCGTTGTACAAAGATTTAAGTATTGGAGGCAATACATCCGCTTACAATCAAAATCTGGAAACGATAAAAGTAAAAGTGCTGCCAAAAACATCTAGTGATTTCATCAATACATTAACAGTTCAGATCTTAAAGGAAAGCGCCACAAAAGGAATTATTTGGTTAGGGTTTGAAAAAACGGTAGTCGAATTATCGTTCACTGGCATTTCTGCTCAACATATTTCATCAACCGAAAGTCGTACATTATATCAGAAAGTAGGGGCATCGGAATTTTCCATTAATTACACCAATCGTGCGATAGAATCTGAAGAGAATGAAAGGACTATTGGATTGATAGTATTAAAAGATCCGAGTACGATTGCAAATAAACTGTATAATCCTGGCAACTACTTAATTGGGTATTCGTCCGTGGATAATGTTATTTATTTCGGTGATAAGACAAACCCGATACCAGTTCAATCAGTATACCTGAAAAATTGGTTGGCAAATGATATCCAATTCAATGTTCATGAACTAGTGGTGGATGATAAAACGGCCATGTTAGAAATCATGGTTGGTAAAAATTATTACTCGTTACCAATCAAGGTGAATTATGATAATAGAATTAATAGCATGATTAATGAGACAGTGAATAACTCACCAACCGGAGGCGAATCATTGGCCATAGCAACCTATTATTTGAACACCAAACAAAATTTAGACAAAGCACTTGAATATGTAAAGATTTCAGTTGCTTCAAATCCGACCGGGTATTGGATCATTTATACACAGGCAAAGATAGAATTTGAAATAGGGGCATATCAGAGTGCATTAAAATCAGCCGAGTCTTCTATGGTGGAGTCCAGGAAAGCCAATAATGCTGACTACACTTTACTGAATGAAAAACTGATCACTCAGATCAAATCGAAATTATAGTAAGGATTGGGAGCGGTTTACTATCATCTGTCTGCGCGAAACGGTTTGAGGCTCGATCTTAACTTTCCTCTGGTGCGTTTATCTTTTTATATTTTGCTGGCAGTAAACCAATCAGCCAGAGGCCAAGGCATTGGAAAACTGCTAACGATGGCTTGCGTTCATAAGGCGAAAGAAGGCATCAGCTGATCATCCACACAACAAAAGCGATGCAAACAGCGTGGACGATGTACGAGAGCCTGGGATTCAAACGATCAGAGTACCTGAACTTCGTGCAAGGCGAACTTCACGTCTATTGCTTTAAGATTATTTTAATGAACTGACTTCCAGGATTGAAATCAAATTGCTGCATAAGCTCTTTCCCTCATCCGTGATTACAAGGTGTGATGAAACTAAGTATTCATTTTTCTAAAAATATCAGAAGTCATTAATACTAATAGTTTTGATCCTGAATCAAACTGCACCTTGGCAAGGATATCTTTTGTCTTATGATTTATCGTGACGATTTCACCCTTACCATAATTCAAATGGAAAAAGAAATCACCCACTTTGAGACGATCAATTTCATGTTGCTTCAGTGGTTCGCCAACAAAGTCTGGCAGAGGTGAGATGATGGGTAAGTGGATTTCTTTCTTTTCACTTTCTTCATCAGTTGGCTCAGGGGTTGATGCTACCTCGGTATAGACTGGAATAGTTGGAGCTGATATAAGAGTAAACCCACTAGTGATGCGACTGAGTACTGGATTGGGTTCTGGTTTATTTGCAAACGCTTTTTTCAGCGCTTCACCCAGCATTTCAATTTCGTTTTGAACGGTATCGATTCTAAGAGATTCATCATATTCGACCACGGCAAACTCGGGAATATTAGCAGCCACGTTGGTCTTGATATCTTTAATTAACGTTACGGGAAGGCCAGTGGCTTGCCGGATGGCAAACCCATAAAGAGCGTGCTGGTCGTTCGAACTTAAGTCGCAGATGACGATCTCACTGTCGATCATTGTAGTGATGATATCCAAAGGTGAATCATTGAAATTCGGATTACCCACACCAATAGGGCTAAACCCAGCTAGCCTGCAAGCCGGTACCATGATGTATTGATAAACTCTATTGAAGTGCCCTGCAGCATATCCGTCCGGCTCACCGAGCGGTAGGATGATAAAACATTTCTTTTCCATAAGAAGTATTTAAATACCTGATCATAGGTAACACTAATTGCCATCATTAAATATGACTTTCATCATGGGAGGTTAACAGATATAATCAAATGCTTTTTTGATGTTCCTCGCCAATATAGTGAAGTGAGTACTTGCTTGGTTGGGTAATGCCGCTCCGCCAGCTTTTTGGAACTGCCGCGACAATAGCTGAATGAATTTCAAGTTTCCATTTCTCAGGGATTCTCCTGCCCCTGAGGGCTCTTACTAGAAGGGTTCCGACAATTCCTGATTACCTTTGGTCAATATGAAAATAACCAGACCAGGAACACAAAAAAATGATTTGCAAGTAGACCTTAGTGAACAAGACGTATTGCACACTATTGAATTGGAGCCGGGGCAACTGCTACGATTCGAGAAACTAACGAACCAGGAATTAAACGATTTCAGATTCATTCTTCCCTTTGGTGAGTATATGTTTGAGCTTCCGGATATCAATTTTATCAAACAAGCCATAAAAGATAACGCATTAAGAATTGAATACTATGATCCTTACGAAGATATCATTGTCATACGAAGTGGAGAAGGCGATACCAACAGCACCAAATTGATTGAAGTGGATTAATAGTAGATTGAAGTACTTAAACAAAAATGACTATGAACCGCCAACCGATAATCAAAGGAACCCGACATGTATTGGCTGTAAAGGATTTATTTAAATCAGCCGAGTACTATAAAAATCAACTTGGCTTTACATCCTTATGGACTGATGGTGGATGGCATTTTCTTTCTCGCGATAAATTCATTGTCATGCTGGGAGAGTGCCCTGATGACCGATCCGCTTTTGAAACGATGAATCATTCTTATTTCGCTTACATTGATGTTGAAAATATTGATGATCTATATCTGGAGTATCGTACTAAAGATGTTGACGTATTGAGTGAGATCGAAAACAAGCCATGGGGACAACGGGAGTTTTCGGTGCGAACTATTGATGGACATCGTATTATGTTTGGTGAGGAGATTAAAGGCTGATGGATGCCTTAAGAATGAGTTGATGATTTTCTCTTCCTTCTCCTATTCCAAAACCAAAACGTTAATGCGGCAAGTCCCAATACAAAAGGCCAGAGGTTAACCAGGAAAATAATAAAGGCCAGGAGATTGTCCCAACCACCCTTCAGTGATTGGACCAACTTGGATGCAAAGCCAAAGTCGGTGCCGATGGTTTCATAGTAGCTAACATGGAGTGTACTGAAGGCTACCTGGCTTTTGAGAAAGTTTAATCTCCCTTCCATGGATTCGATTTCAGAGCGCACGTTGGCAATCTGGCTTTCGATGGAAACGATTTCTTCAACGGTTTTAGCCAGCTTTAAAATTTCTCTATAGCGTGCTTCTAATTCTTTCTTTGTTTTTAATCGTGCTTCTACATCAATGAACTGCTCGGTTACATCTTCCGTGCTGATGTTTTTATTTTCTATTTTCAGGGCAAGAGGCTCCAGGCGTGCAAGCAATGTATCAAACTGATTGGCAGGCACGCGTATCACTTGATTATATTGTAGCCTTTCTCCTAAGTTATTTTCACTTTCGGATGAGATGTAGGCATTTAACTCTTTACAGATTTTTTCAATTTCAGTCTTAGTCTTCTTTACTTCATCCGTTTGAAACTCGAGTGTTCCATTACGAATGAGTTTTCTGTCAACGACCTCGTTAGGAGATGGAGCCAGTTCTGAGGCCCCCACATCGAAGGTCACTTCTTCACCCATGCTTTGAACCATTTTAGCATCCGGTGCGGCCATGTCATAGACTTCTTCAGGGCTTGTATTATTTCCTTTGCAGGAAAACAGAAGTGTAACCAATAGGAGGAGGGTATTCATTTTCATGTTTGATTGAAGGTTCATGGGTCCGCGATAAAGAAATAGTCGTGTAAAGTAAATAAAAAAGTCAGGCTGTTAACCTGACTTAAACGTATTGAACAAGTTCTTTATTATTCCAATGCTTTAACTCCGGGCAATACTTTCCCTTCAAAATATTCGAGCAGAGCACCACCACCGGTAGATACATAGCTCACTTTGTCTTCGAAGCCAAATTTGGCAACGGCAGCGGCAGAGTCGCCACCACCGATCAATGAGAAGGCACCTTTTGATGTGGCTCTCACCACGGCTTCAGCAATACTCTTGGTTCCCTTTTCAAATTTCTCCATTTCAAACACACCCATGGGGCCATTCCATAAAATGGTTTTTGATTCTTCTACCACGTTAGAAAATACGTGTGTTGCTTGTGGTCCGATATCCAATCCCATCCAGCCCGGCTCAATGGAGTTGTTGTTTGCTACTTTTGTGTTGGCATTGGCATCAAACTTATCAGCAGCAATGGAATCAATAGGTAAATGAAGTTCAACACCTTTTGCTTTTGCTTTTTGTATTAGCTCTTTGGCAAGATCCAGTTTGTCTTCTTCCACCAACGAATTACCAATATTTCCTCCTAAGGCTTTAAAGAATGTATAGGCCATTCCACCACCAATAATCAAGTGGTTCACTTTATCAAGAAGCTTTTCAATGATCAATATCTTATCGGAGATTTTTGCTCCCCCCATGATGGCCGTGAATGGTTTTTCAGCATTCTCAAACACTTTTTTTGCGTTGTCCAATTCAGCAGCCATCACGTAACCGGCACATTTATCTTTAAAGAATTGTGCTACAATCGTGGTGGAAGCATGAGCGCGATGGGCAGTGCCAAATGCATCGTTAACATACACATCGCCATGCTTTGATAATTTTTCTGCAAAGGCCACATCGCCTTTTTCTTCTTGTTTGTAGAAACGAAGATTCTCAAGAATCAATACCTCTCCCGGCTTAAGCGCGGCTGATTGAGCGAAGGCCTCATCACCGATACAATCCGAGGCAAATTTTACGGTTGTTCCCAGTAGTTGCTCGGCTGTTTTAATAGTATGCTTTAGTGAATATTTTTCTTCTGGCCCTTCCTTAGGTCTTCCCAGGTGCGACATCAACACACAACTTCCTCCGTCCTTTAAAATTTTCTTGATGGTGGGTATTGTAGCACGAATGCGATTATCGTCAGTTACGTGAAAGCTTTTGTCGAGCGGCACATTGAAGTCTACGCGGATGAGCGCGCGCTTTTCATGGAAATTAATATCATTGATGGTCTTCATAAAAAGGATTGTCTTTTTTAACGGAGACGAAGGTAAGAAATCAAAGCGTGAAGAGGTGGTTTCCGGAGAGGCTATTTTTCAGCAAACGATTGCTACTTCCAATTCTGGAGTTGGCAAAATATCTTTCCACTTTTCAGTTTCTGCATACTCACGCAACATGTCGTTTCGTTTGGCAATGATCTTAGAAAGGAATTTTTCAAGAAAAAGAAAGCTGAATAGTTCACCCAGTAAACCCCACTTGGTTTGATAATAAAAATGATTAATCATTACTGTTTCTTCGTGGATGTCGTAGAAATAGTAATCATGGATAACCGAAATAAAGCAACTATCGGTCATTTCGTAACTGAGAAAGAAAGGGGGATTGAATTTTACGATTTTCATTTCGGTACTAAAGTGAACGCCCCATAGTATGGATTGCATGAGTACATGCTGGTTATAACCAATTAATCCTGTCGTGCAGCCGGCTACAAATTCTTCCTTGATTGGACCTACTGATAGTTTATGAAAGTCGATGCTTCGCGCGAGATCGAAGCAATGTTGAATGGGGGCTTTAATGTGGGTATTAAATTCGATTTTGTTCATGTTTTGTAGCCAGGCTAATCTCCGAAGCTGATACCCAGTCCTTTGGCAGCTTTCACCAGGTATGAGTCTTTCTGGAGAAAGTTATAATCCGTAGTAGCCTCTTCTAATGTCACGGAAGTGATCGTATTATTTTTTAATGCTACCATCCTTCCAAAATTTTTCTCTAGCGCCAGCTCAAAGGCTTTTACTCCAAATAGCGTTGCCAGCACACGATCAAAGGCGATGGGCGTGCCACCTCGCTGAACATGTCCAAGAACGGTTTCTCTTATCTCTGCCTTACAGCCAGCGTCTTTTAATTGTTGGGAAAGTTGATAAGCAACACCACCCAATCTCACATGCTCAGAGCCTTTTTCAGCCTGGCCTGCTGTAATGGTGCCCTCTTTTTGTTTTGCGCCTTCAGCAACGACAATGTTAGCAAAACCTCTTCCGTGTTTATATCGGCTGTCAATTCGTTTTACCAACTTATTAATGTCGTATGGGATTTCCGGGATTAAACAAATCTCAGCGCCTCCTGCGATGGCAGTATGTAAGCCAATCCATCCTGCATCGCGGCCCATCACCTCCATGATCATGACACGATGATGACTTTCTGCCGTGGTCACTAGCTTATCAAAACTATCTGTTGCAATCTGAACGGCTGTTTGAAAACCAAAAGTCATATCCGTTGCGGACAGATCATTGTCTATGGTTTTCGGAACACCGATAATGGGAACCCCTTTTTCAAATAATGTCTTTGAAATTTTTTGAGATCCGTCTCCACCAATATTGATGATCGCATCAAAGTTTAACACGTTTAGTTTTTTGATCAACTCATCAGAGCGGTCTTCAAATTTAGTCGATCCATCAGCTTGAGGTACTGGAAACTTGATCGGGTTTCCCTTGTTCGTAGTTTTAAGAATGGTGCCCCCTTTAATGTGAATGCCGGCTGTGCGTTTGCTGGTTAGTCGTATGATTTCCTGAGGTTCATTCAAAACACCATTGAAGGCTTCGATGCTACCATATACTTCCCAATCCTTTTCTCTTTTCGCCCGTTTGGCAATACCTCGGATAACTGCATTGAGCCCGGGGCAATCGCCACCACCGGTGAGCACTAATATTTTCTTTGTCATAGATGAACAAGTTGTGAAGAAGCCTCCATTATTTTATAATGGCAACTGGTAAATTAAGAATACGTTATTAAAAAAATGCTACCGGCTGAATAATTTATTTATTCAGCGGCTGCCCTACGCAAGCGGTCGTTTATTGCCTTTCCCAAGCCCATGTTGGGTACTTCTTCTGCTAAAATAATGTCAACATCTTTTTTATCCAGTGCCCGAAGAGAGGCAAAAAGTCTTTGAGCAGCTTCTTCAAGATTACCTTCTGCCGATAAGGCAAACTGGTTGTTTAAATCTACCTGTGAAATTTGCTTTTGAAAAGTTAACACACCCACGCGCTCAGTTCCGTAATCGCGGATCAACTCAGCGAGATCTCCCAACATCATTTTCTTCTTTGGTGCATAATGACTTTTCAGTTGACCTGGAGCTTGAGGGTTGGAAGATGTATTTAGCTGCACGCGAACTTTTCCAACCACCGATTCAATTTGCTCTATGCCTAATCCACCAAGCCGGTACACAACGGGATAATCATCTTCAAAACCGACAATGGTGGATTCAATACCTACGACACATTCGCCTCCGTCCAGAATGTATTTGATTTTATCTCCTAGTTGTTCATTGACATGTTCAGCCCGTGTTGGACTAATATATCCAAATGGATTTGCACTGGGCGCAGCCAGCGGAAAGGGAAGTTGTTGGAGGAGTGCGCGTGTCAATTCATGATTGGGGCAACGTACACCAACGGTATCCAACCCTGATGTTACGAGATCGGGGATATGTGGTTTCTTTTTTAAGAGTAAGGTTAAAGGGCCAGGCCAGAATCGGGCAGCAAGTCTCTCTGCCTTTTCTGGAAAATCGTCCACCAATTCTTTAGCCTTCTCCAGACTTGCCACATGCACGATCAACGGGTCGAACTGCGGGCGGTCCTTTACTTTGAAAATCTCCAACACGGCCACCTCATTTAATGCATTGCCGGCAAGGCCATAGACAGTCTCTGTAGGGATGGCGACAAGTTCACCTTGTTCAAGGAGCTGCTTTGCGATCTCAATGTTATTTCCTATTTCGGCCATGCGATGCAAATCTAAATTAATTTGTCATGATGTGATAAACGCAGTATGTTGCGACATAAAAGAAATCCCCTATGAGCAATAAAACGCGATCTATTTTAAAAGCTATAGCCGTGCTGTTGGTTTTGCTGGCCGTGTTGATGGAATTGAAAGTGATGATTATCCCTGCTATTGTGATCTATAAATTCTGGCTGGTGGTGATTGCCTTTGGCTTGTTGCTGGTGGGATCAAAATAACTTTTCTTTCATTCGCAGTACCGATCTTTCCTGCGTATACTTTTCCAGATCATCCAGTCTGATCCATTTTACATCGTGCGATTCTGCGCTCACGTGAATCAATTCGTTGGGATTGGCCTCCATTAGAAATCTCACATCATAATGAAAGTGTTCTGGAAACTCCTTTCGCTGTGGAATAAGATGAATATCGACATCAAACGGTTTATCAGGATCAATAATCTTAAACTCTTTCAATCCTGTTTCTTCTTCCGCTTCTTTTAGCGCAACCCGAAGAATATTCTCATCACCATCCGCATGCCCACCAGGCTGCACCCACTTATTTAATTTTGCATGGTGAACCAATAGTACTTTCGTGCGACTGGAATCTACAATCCAGGCAGATCCCGTTATATGACCGGGCAGATGAGTGCGTTCAAAACAGGGTGCATCTGATAGGAGTGAGAGGA
>JANOUH010000270.1:0-9700 GCA_031416795.1 Cytophagales bacterium
ATCTGCAAGAGTATGATGCCGATCATTACCTTGTGAAGGAAGAGATCACACACTATGGAGCCAAGAAAGTCATTATCAAAAATAAAGCGACTGGAAAGATTTCTGAGAAGGTGTTAAGCTAAATTTCCTTCGTGAACCTTAGTGTGCTTAGTGCCTTCGTGGTTTAAAATACTTACTGCAATTGAACCACAAAGAAAGCACGAAGAAAAAAATTGACTAATCCAATTTCTTGCGCCATTGCTTCTTTTCAGCGTGACGTTTTTTATTATCCACACGCTTTACTTTGGATGATTTGGTTGGCCGGGTGGCTTTGCGCGCCTTCGGTTTTGTCAGGGCTTTGCGTAACAGTGTATCCAGTTTTTCAAGAGCGAGTTCCTTGTTTTGTAACTGCGACCGACTCTCTTGTGAGTTGATGATGAGTTCTCCTTCGCGTGTGAGTTGAGCCGACAATTTATTTAACAGCAACATTTTTTGCTCATCGGTAATTAAGGTGGAATGCAGGAGATTCCATCGGATAATAACTTTCGTGCTGACTTTATTTACATTTTGTCCGCCCGGGCCGCTGCTGCGGGATGTAGAGAACTCAAGTTCGGGAATGAGCTGTGAGGAAGTGATGATGATGTTTGCCATGTCAATAAAGATGAAAAATTAAAGTTACTCATTTGAAGATGTATCTTTCACACCTAAATCTGACCTGAATAAAATTGCATTCAATATGATCCGAAGAGTAATCGCGTTCTCCTTTCTATGCATGGGCCTTTTTACAGGAAATACTTTAGCCCAGAATAAACAACCAGCAGATACTTCAAGACAATTCTTGTTGGATGCCGCGCGTGAGATGATATTATCGGCAAAAAAATGTGGTGTCATCACACAAGATGAGCAAGGTGTGCCTCAAGTTCGCACCATGGATCCTTTTTCACCAGAAGACGATTTCACGGTATGGCTTGCTACGCATCCTAATACCCGCAAAGTGCAGCAGATAAAAAACAATCCGAATGTGACATTATATTATCCCGACAAAAACGATAAAGGGTATGTGGCCATTCACGGTGTTGCGGAATTAGTGAACGACCAAAAAGAAAAAGACAAACGTTGGAAAAACGAATGGAAGAATTTTTATGCCAACCGAACTGATGGTTACCTATTGATTAAAGTAACGCCTCACTATATGGAACTGATTAATTACAATCACGGCATATCGGGCGATCCAAAAACCTGGCAGCCAGCGATGGTTAGATTCAGGGATTAAGTCTACTTGTGCTTTTTCAGTTCAAGATAAGTCCACAGTGCACCGGCAAAGTCGACTACACCAAACATGATGAGCATTGTAGGGGCCCATTCGATTAGCACAAATACGATGAACCATAATAGAATAGATGCTCTTAAATAAACCGTAACAGTCAGAAACAGCTTCTGATTGGTTGGCGCCATCACCACATAGAGAATGCCTATGTTAAAGACGAGCACCCCCACCACCCTGATCCAAACCTCATTAGTTTCGGGCAGCATAAAGGTTGATAGCAAGAGATTCGGAAAGACGGTGAGGGCAGCACTCAATATCAATAAATAGAAACCAAAATAGTAAACGGATTTAGCGGCAGAATTCATAGGTAATTGGGGGTTTAAGGCTTTTAAGTTAATTTATTTTCGTGGAATACCCAGTAAATATCCAACGGACACAGGCTTACCCTTCGTAATTCCTACTTCCCAGGTGAATTGATCATAGCCATTAAGTTGTATGATCATGGTATTTAGTTCTTGTACGGTGTAGGTTCGGAGTACAGAAATAACACCATCCCATAAAATGAACAAGGGTAGGATAGGAATTAGATAGGTAAAAAGAATTCTATCTATTTTAAAAGGGCGAATGAAAGGAGTTGTGAGAAACAAATTCAAAGGAGACAGAAGCATGGGAATCATACTTTTAACATTACGTTGCTGTACTTCAAAAATGGCAATGGGCTGACGATTGTCAATAGCATTTTGCAGAATAGCCTTTGCCTGCTCTGGTTTAAAATGATGAAACGAAAGAAATTGAGTGCGAAGTCCTTTTAATGAAGTAGGAACATGCATAGCATCCACTGGTTCTTTCATGAACTCAAATGTTTCTGGTGCATGAGCACGCGTGCGCTCAAAAGCTTCGATGTTGGGATAAAAATCTGAAAGAATAATTTTAATGGAAGGGTTCTCTTTTTTCAAATGCTGAGCAATTCTTATCAATCCTCCTCCCCCGCCTGATGCAATGTCTAAGATGGTGTTATTGCCCGCATGTTCAATTCCTTTTTTCAAAATCGGAATGGCAGATCGATACATATTCAAATGTATTGGCACCAAATTGAAGAAAATCCGTGGTGTAATTGCGAAGGTTTTTGGGGAACCAACTCAAATCTTCAAACTCAAAAGCATGGATTCGTTTCATTTGTAATGAGATTGACGTTTCCGGAAAAAGCTCTATAAAGTTGATTAATTTTATTGAAATTTTCAGACCACCCATTATCGCCAATGTCCTTGTTTATCGCCTCATTGAATTCGGGAAGTAACGGAAACTGCTACTATGTAGGCAATGACCATGAAGCGGTGCTGATCGATGCGGGGATTTCTTGTCGTGAAACCGAAATCAGGATGAAGCGACTGGGCTTGTCATTAAGAAAAGTCAAGGCGATTTTTATTTCACACGAGCACTCCGATCACATCAGTGGCGTGTCGGTGCTTTCAAAAAAATATCAGTTGCCTGTTTATGTTACCCCTGATACAAAACGTGGAGGCAGATTGAATTTGAAAGATCATCTTAGCTTTTCATTCAAAGCGTATGAATCCGTTTCTATTGGGAATCTCACGGTCTTACCCTTTCCCAAAAATCACGATGCGAGTGACCCGCATAGTTTTATGGTGGCCAGCGAAACAGTAAAGGTTGGAGTATTCACCGATATTGGGTCCAATTGTGAACATGTGATCCGGAATTTTAAGCAATGTCACGCAGTATTTTTAGAATCCAACTATGATGAAGAAATGTTGGAAACGGGAAGCTATCCGATTCAATTAAAGAATCGCATTCGTGACGGAAAAGGACATTTGTCAAATAGAGAAGCGCTGGATTTATTTGTGCAACACCGATCTCCGTTCATGAGTCACTTGCTGTTGTCTCATTTGTCGGCAGAAAATAATTCGCAACGAATCGTAAGGGATTTATTTCAAAAAAATTCGGGAGGCACAAAAATTATCATTGCTTCGCGGAGTAAAGAAACTCCCGTTTATCATATCCGCCATTCTCCCCGCAAGGTGATGACGGCAACACAGGAATCGTATTCTCAACTTTCATTATTTTAGAAGTCTGCCTTCTTCTAAAAAGAATAGCAAGAGTTGATATCTCTCAACTTAAGCAGCTATTTGCTTTGGATTGATCATATCGATCACCGCATCCACTTCCATGCGCGATAGCTTGATGGCGTAGAGTATAAATCGAACCTCCCGGGTACGTAAAACTTTATCGGACAATGCCATTTGGTATAGCCGTGTGAAAGCTTTTATCTTGAGCTCATCAGGGCAGAGATTCAGCGACTCGATCCCAATCTGATAGATTTCTTTCTCAGATTTCCCGATCAGGGACTTAAAATATTCAACGAAAGTATCGTCTGTCATCCCTTCCTCTACCCTCATTTTATGAAGATAATATAGCTCATTGTCGCTTATTTCCTTATCAGAGCTGATTAATAAGTAGGTTAGGAATAAAAGCCCCTTGTTATAATGGTCGATGGATTTCATCATTTTTTATTTATGTGCCAATGATCGCGCAAAGGCCAATCCACACCCATCCATTTTTGGGTAACCATTTTTAACCTCACCTAAACTTTTCTATCTTGAGCTTAAGAAAATCACCCCACTTATGAATTCATCCAATACTGTTGAAAATGCAGTTCTCCGAAAAATTGACAGACGCACGTTTCTGAAAGCCACCGGCATCACGGCAACGGGAATTGTGCTTGGTCTTCAAATGGGATGCTCGCCATCAAAACCGGGAGTTCCATTTTCACCGAATGTATATCTCACCATTAATTCAGATGGATCGGTCACGATTGTGGCCCATCGCCAGGAAATGGGAACCGGCATTCGCACAGGGCTGCCGATGATTGTTGCTGATGAACTTGAGGCCGACTGGAAAAAAGTAAAACTAGTTCAGGCGGTAGGGGATGAAAAAAAATTCGGTAATCAGAATACCGATGGATCATTTTCAGTACGCACGTTTTTTGAACCGATGCGAAAAGCCGGAGCTTCTGCGCGGATGATGTTGGAGCAAGCAGCGGCAGCCAAATGGAAAGTTGATGCCAGTGAATGTAAGGCCCTCAACCATGAAGTAGTTCATAGCAGCGGAAAGAAAATTGGTTTTGGTGAACTGACCGAGGAAGCCGCTAAGTTGACGGCACCAAAAGATGAAGTTATTGTATTGAAGAAGAAAGCAGATTGGAAATACATAGGCAAACACATGAACTTGTATGATGTGCCGGATATTGTGAAAGGCACAGCTGTGTATGGAATTGATGTGGTGAAGCCGGACATGAAATACGCGGTGATTCTTCGCTGCCCGGTGGCGGGAGGAAAAGCAAAAAGTTTTTCTGATGCAGAAGCAAAAAAGATTGCCGGGGTAGTGAAGATTTTTGAAATGCCGGCATCCGGTTTTCCGGCAGGCCTTGAAGTGCCGCAGGGAGGAATTGCAGTCGTTGCTGATTCAACGTGGACTGCTATCAGTGCTCGTAAGGCATTGCAGGTTGAGTGGGACTTTGGAGCAAACGCATCCTATGATTCGGAAGCATATCTCAATGAACTAAAAGAAAAAGTAAAGAAGAAAGGTAATCCGCGAAGAACCAATGGTGATGCTGACAAGGCGATTGGCAGTGCGGCTACCGTGCTCAAGGCTACCTATGTAACACAACATTTGTCGCACGCATCGATGGAAGCGCCCAATGCTACGGTTGTAGTAAAGGATGGTAAGTGTGAAGTGTGGGCACCGGTGCAGCATCCGCAATGGGTCCGTGAAAGCGTAGCCAAAGCATTGGGTATGGAATTGGAAAATGTGACCATAAATGTCACGTTGCTCGGTGGAGCATTTGGCAGAAAATCTAAACCCGACTTTGTTGTGGAGGCGGCATTGATCGCCAAAGAAATGGGAGGCACACCGATAAAAATAGTGTGGACACGCGAAGATGATCTCACCCATGACTACTATCATGCCTGCAGTGTGCAATACATTCAGGTAGCACTCGATAAAAATAAAAGCGTTACAGGCTGGAGCCACCGAAGTGCATTTCCACCCATCGGTGGAACTTCAAGCACTCATGAAATTCAACCCAGCGATGGCGAGTTGGGTTTAGGAGCCATTGACTTACCATTCAATATTCCAAATGTTTCATGTGAAGCGATCGAGTCACCGGTGCGTACACGAATTGGTTGGTTACGTTCTGTGAGTAACATCCAGCATGCTTTTGCGATTGGTAGTATGGCGGATGAAATTGCCGAACATCGTAAAGTAGATCCTGTAAAGAACTTGCTGGAATTACTTGGGCCCGATAGAATGATTCCCCTCAATGAATATATCAAAGGGTTTGAAAACTATGGTGAACCTCTTGAAAGATTCCCAGCCGACACTTCGCGCTTGAGGAAAGTAATAGAATTGGTAGCTGAAAAATCAGGCTGGGGAAAACAACTTCCTAAAGGACACGGCATGGGCATCTGTGCGCACAAAAGTTTTCTCACCTATGTGGCGTGTGTGGTGCATGTTGCCATTGATGAGGCCGGCAAACTGACTATACCGGAAGTACATTATGCCGTAGATTGTGGCCAGGTAGTAAATCGCAATTCCGTGATGCAGCAATTTGAAGGAGGTTGTGTGTTTGCTTTAAGCGGTGCGTTGAAAGGTGGCATAACCTTCAAAGATGGCAGAAGCCAGCAAACCAATTTTGATACCTATCTGGTTTCACGCATGAGTGATGCGCCTGTTGAAACACATATTCATATTGTGGAGAATGATGAAAAGCCTACCGGTGTAGGAGAACCTCCGGTGCCTCCTGTTGCTCCCGCATTAGCGAATGCAATTTTTGCAGCAACAGGAAAACGATACCGGGATTTACCGATTAAACTTTCATAAAAGCTGAAATAGAAACTTGTCGTCTTAATTTTCATTTTAGAAAAAATTATCGTTCATGAAAAAAACACTTCTTATCACGGGAGTGGCCTCCCTATTTTTCATTTCAATGGCTACTCACTTTGCCCCCACCTTGTTTACTTTTCATAGTCAGGTGAGGGCTGATATTACTCCGCCCTTATCAATATGCGGCACACCTGGCGCAAGAACCATACTTAAAATTATGGACACCACACGGCAGATGGCGCCATTGATGACAAACCTGGGCAAGCATGGAATGAAAGTTTCGACTGCCAACGAGCGAGCACAGTTGTTCTTCAACCAGGGTCTCAATTTGTATTATGGATTTAATCACCTGGAGGCCTATCGATCTTTTAAAGAAGTTGCGCGACTCGATCCAAATTGCGCCATGGCCTATTGGGGTCAAGCACTTTCTCTCGGGCCAAACATTAATTTGCCCATGGATCCGGCCGATACTGAAACGGTTTATAGAGCACTTCAAAAAGCAATTGCATTAAAAGATAAGGCATCGCCCATGGAGAAGATGATGATTGATGCGCTTTCAAAAAGATATACAGCCGAAGCATTAAAAGATAGAAAGTCATTGGATGAAGCGTATGCCATTGCCATGGAAGAAGTGGCCAGGCAATTTCCGGATCATGCCGATGTGAATACATTGTATGCTGAAGCATTAATGGATTTGCATCCCTGGGACTTTTGGAAAAACGGAAAGCCTCAGGCGTGGACAGCTAAACCCGTTGATGTGATTGACCGCATCGTTGCAAAAAATCCATATCACCCTGGAGCTAATCATCTAAACATTCATATTCTTGAAGCTTCACCTGAGCCAGAGAAAGCAGCGGCCAGTGCAGACAAACTACTTGATCTTGTGCCAGGGTCAGGCCATCTCGTTCACATGCCATCACATATTTACATTCGTCTTGGCCGATATCTTGATGGCGTAGAATCAAATGAGCGGGCCGTGAAAACCGATGAAGAATATATTGCCCAATGTAAAGTGCAAGGTGTCTATCCTCTTTTTTATTATCCACACAATTATCATTTCTTACTCGCATGCGCGCAAATGGCGGGCATGAGCAACAAGTCGGCACTAACAGCCGAAGCATTGAAAGAAAGTATACCGGTTGAAATGTTAAACACGCCCGACTTTGTTACGCTACAGCATTGGTATGCTATGCCCTGGTATAACATGGTGCGTTTTGGCAAGTGGAATGAAATACTTCAGATCAAAGAACCAGTTGATTCCCTGAAGTATGTAAAAAGTGTGTGGCATTATGCAAGAGGTATGGCCTACATCCGAATGAATAAGCAGAACGAAGCAAAGAGTGAACTGTTGAATCTTAAAAAATTGGTAGCCGATCCATTCATGGAAAACACGATAGGAGGTTTTAATAGCTTCAAAAATGTGTTAAGCATTGGGCAAAATATTCTGGAAGGTGAAATCGAAGCAAAACAAAAGAACTACGATAAGGCAATCCAGTTGGTGACAAACGCGGTGCAGATTGAAGATAATCTTTTATACCAGGAGCCACCCGATTGGTATCATCCTTCAAGGCAAGTGTTGGGAGCTATATTACTGGATGCAAAGAAACCCGCACTGGCTGAGCAACGCTTTCGCGAAGACTTAAATCAATACCGCAAAAATGGATGGTCGCTTTACGGATTATATCAAAGTCTGCAAGCGCAAGGAAAAAAGAATGAGGCCATGGAAGTGAAGAAAGAATTTGACAAGGCTTTTGTCAAGGCAGATATCACCTTGAAAGCGGTTAGGTACTAAATCAGTTTTTCCTTGAAGAAAAAGAGGTGTGTCAATAGTCTGACACACCTCTTTCTTTTATAAAGAATGAGACAAAAAATTATTTCTTTCCAAGCGGTGGAGGACCATCAGGTAATAAACCTTTATACACAGCATCACCTTTGCGCTGCTTAAATTCTGTTTTCACTGCTTCCATCTTCTTAGGATCTTCAAATAGATCCACCATCGTCATCGATAATGTTTTGGATGCGTGCAACAATCCTTTGTGCCCGATCGACATACCACCACAAGCAACAACAGCCCATGAATGCCATGGTGTTCCGATCGGTGCAGTAGCAACACTCAACCTTATTGTTGGAACTACCCAACTTACATCACCTACATCAGTAGAGCCACCACCTGCGTTGGGATCGGTTACTTCCAGGGGTTCAACAACAGTATGTAAACCAACTTGTGGCTTGCCGGTGCTCTCCTGAATTTTTCTTGCGAAATCAACTTCATCATTGGTGTATGACATCGGCCCAAGCAGTCCGAGATTTTTGGTAAGCAAATCTCCACCCGCACGATTCACCAACACTTCATATACTCCGGATACCAACGAGATTTTATAATTCACGTTGGCCATGATCGCAGCGCCTTCTGCCATTTTCTTTACGCGCTCATATACTTCTGTCATGCCTTCGCGTTTGGTGTCGCGCACACGCACCCATAGTCGTGAGTAATCAGGCACTACGTTTACTACTTGTCCGCCATCCTGAATGTGATAATGAATGCGTACCGATGGTTTGATGTGTTCACGTAAGTAGTTGATGCCTGTAGTATAAAGTTCGAGTGCATCGGAAGCACTTCTTCCATTCCAGGGATCTGCGGAAGCGTGTGCCGCCTGACCATTGAATTCAACAATGAAATCAACCAACGCTAATCCGGTTTGCACTGCGGCTTTCGTTTCTGCTGCAGGGTGCCAATCCATCACCACATCTACACCATTGAATAATCCTGCGCGCACCATCCACAGCTTGCCAAAGAATTTTTCTTCGGCTGGAGTGCCATAAAATTTAATCGTGCCTTTCAGCTTACCCTGCTCAATCATTTCTTTGATTGAAATCGCTGCACCTAGGCTGGCGGTTCCAAATAGATTATGTCCGCAACCATGACCGGGTTGACCTTCATGCAGTGGATTTTTTGTGGGCACTTTATTTTGTGATAGACCAGGCAACGCATCAAACTCTCCGAGTATACCGATCACCGGGCTTCCACTTCCATAGGTAGCCACAAACGCAGTGGGCATTTCGGCCACGCCACGTTCTACTTTAAAACCGTTCGCTTCGGCATAATCGGCAAGCAGTTTTGATGATTGGATTTCATTGAAAGCCGTTTCTTCAGCGGCCCAGATTTTATCGCTGATATTGATTAAGTCTGCAGCGTGAGTATCGACTGATTGAATCACTGTTTTTTTACTAGCACTCATTACGGGTGCTGGCGTTTTTTTCTGAGCGAATGTGTTTCCGGCAATCATCACGAGCGCACAAAGAAGGAGTGTTTTGAAATTCATAGAGCGTGTTTATGTTATAATAGAAAATGTCAATGTGCCAATCTACAGGTTTCCATGTACAAAATGGAACGGGATTACATGCCTGGCTTTAAAATCGTTTGTTTAGGAAGATGTTAGATTTGGTATATAAGTTTGTGGGAGAAGAACTCAAAACAAAGCCAGTGAAAATCAATCTGTGAATCAGTGGCTGAAGAGGAAGAACGGAAAGGGGCGGAATTGGGTGTGAGTGAAG
>JANOUH010000271.1:0-9997 GCA_031416795.1 Cytophagales bacterium
GGATGGATCATTAATCGCATATACTCAAAATGATTCCAGAGCATTCCATGTTTACCTTCAGCATGCAAATAAGGACAGTAAAATTGTTCAGGTATCATCAAACGAGGGCTCTGAAGAACCCCGGTGGACAGCTGATGGAAAGAAATTAATTTATCGATCTGGGCAGCAATGGATGGAAGTTGAAATACTAAATCCTGAAACACTTGAGGTGAGTATATCCAAATTAGTTGTGGAAGGTGATTATATTAATATCTCAGGTTTCTCTTTTGATATATCACAAGATGGTGAAAGGCTGCTGATGGTAAAAGGAAGTGAGCAAAAAACCGCTACAGAAATCAGGGTAATTAAAAACTGGTTTAAAGAGTTAAGCCCTAAAGCAGAGAGATTGAAATAATTAGTAGTATTTTAATAAAATAGAAACAGCTATTCAATATGTCAATATGCCTTCAATAATCTCCGGCTTTGAATTCGACATCTTCATCTCCTATCGCCACAACGATAATCGTTCTGATTGGGTAACAGAATTTGTAAATGCCCTACAGGAGGAGTTGGCCTCCACCATCAAGGAACCTCTCTCCATTTACTTTGACAAAAATCCCCACGATGGCTTGCTCGAAACGCACAATGTAGATAAGAGCCTCGAAGGAAAACTAAAATGCCTCATCTTCATTCCCATCATTTCCCAAACCTATTGCGATACAAAATCTTTTGCCTGGCAGCAGGAGTTTGTTGCGTTTAATAAGTTGGCAAAGGAAGATCAGTTTGGCAGGGATATTAAGTTAATCAATGGAAATGTGGCGAGCCGGATTCTGCCCATCAAAATTCACAACATTGATGCTGAAGACAAAGCTGTCATTGAAACAGAAATTGGCGGAGTTCTAAGAGCAATTGAATTTATTTACAAAGAAGCCGGAGTCAATCGGCCATTAAAACCGACCGACAGCAAAGCCGACAATCAAAATAAAACGGATTATCGAAATCAGGTTAACAAAGTTGCGAATGCTGTTAAGGAAATCATCCTGGCAATGAAAGCCCCAGCAGCAAAACAAAGTCCTTTAAAAGAAAACACTAAACTTAAATCAGAGCCAAAGCAAGAAAAGAAACAGAGTAAAATATTCCTCGTTGCCTCAGGCCTTATTGTTCTTTCCGGCCTTGTATATTGGCTATTCCCTACTATAAAGCCGGCCACTGTAACTTCCTCCCCGGGTGTCAGTAAATCCCTGGTTGTACTACCCTTCGAAGATTTGTCGCCAAACAAAGATCAGGAATGGTTTACGGATGGGTTGACGGAAGAGTTATTAAATGGTTTGTACACCGTTTCTGAATTGAAGCTGATTTCAAGAACCACTGCCTTTTCTTTTAAAGGCAAAGGGTTATCGGCCAGGAAAATTGCTGACTCTTTACATGTTTCACATGTGCTGGAGGGATCCGTTAGGAAAGCTAACGACATGCTTCGCATTACCGTACAATTAATTCAAGCCAGTGACGATTCTCATCTCTGGTCGCACACGTATGATTACAAAAAGGATTCAATCTTTAAAGTGCAGGAAGACATCGCTAAAAATGTTACGCATGCGCTGAACATACTTTTAGATCCTGCCAAGAAGGAAAATATGTTTCGGAGCGGTACAAACAACGTAGAGGCCTATGAAGAATTTTGGAAAGGAAGAGCAATCTATGACGAAGCTCATATCATGGGTAAATATGAATTGTTGGCACAAGCGAATATCCATTTTGAAAATGCTATAGCACTTGACCAAGAATTTGCAGACGCTTATTACCAACACTCAGATTTATACATTCATATTATGGGAGCAAAAAATGCTAAAGCAATAACAGGCCTTTCGGATGAACGCTTGTTCGATCAGATGAGTAATGACATTAAAACGGCCATTCGCTATGCAAAATTGCCCAGCAACAAATCAGCTTACGAGTTTGTTGAAAAATTTCTATCCAATGATTGGAGTCAAATTCCAGCCTTGCTAAAAGAAAAACATGATCGGCCAAATGGATGGGAGTCCTTTTTGATCCTTATCTCACCCGAATTTGTTCAGAAACTATATACTAGAGAACTTAAAGTAGATCAGTTTAATGAACAAGCCAGGCGTTCAGTAGCTCAGGCGCTTATTGGGAAGAATCAATTGGATAGTGCTTTAGCTCTTTATTCAAATACATCCCGAAATCTTTCTACTATTTTTATGGAATCATTAATCCTGCTCCATAAAAAGGAATATGAAAGAGGATTTGATCTGTTGAGAAATAGTGATATTGGTAAAAACAATTACCAATATATTTTACTTGAATTGCTCGCGGGAAAATACCAGAAAAATTATCGTCAACTATATCATTCTATTGATTCAATTGGTTTTGATATTGAGCTTTTCAATGCCTTAAGCCCCATACAAATTTATAATGCGATTGGCGAATACGATAAAGCAGACGCATTGGCTCACACTATTGACGAACGGCTTCTTGGCCATTGCTCGCTAAGCAATAATATCGTAACCAACGGATTGAACTTTCATTTGAGTGCCACACCCAATTTAGCAGCCCGCCTTCGGGAATTAGGAATTGACCCTATCGAATTTGAAAAGAAGAATTATTACAAGTTTCCGTTGGTTCAACTAAAACGCTAAATAAAAATCGTGAGTAAAAAAACGACTGATTTAAGGGTTTGTAATTTTGCCCGTTTCAAATCTTATCTTTGAGTATGGCCTCTCTTATTTCCGGTTACGAATACGACATCTTCATCTCCTACCGTCACAACGATAACCTCGATGGCTGGGTGACTGACTTTGTTCAAAATCTGGAGAAAGAACTTAGAAGCACATTAAAAGATACGGTAACTATCTACTTCGATAAAAACCCCCACGATGGCTTACTCGAAACACACAACGTTGACAAGAGTCTTGAAGGAAAACTAAAGTGCCTCATCTTCATTCCTATCATCTCCCAAACCTATTGCGATACAAAATCATTTGCGTGGCAGCATGAGTTTGTGGCTTTTAATAAACTTGCAAAAGAAGACCAGTTTGGACGAGATATTAAGCTGAGTAATGGAAATGTGGCGAGTAGAATACTTCCAATTAAGATTCATGATCTGGATGCCGAGGACAAAGCTACCCTTGAACATGAAATTGGTGGTATTCTGCGGGCTGTTGAATTTATCTTTAGATCTCCCGGTGTTAACAGACCATTATCTTCTGCAGACAAGCGCGAAGAAAATTTAAGTAAGACGCTTTACCGTGATCAGGTCAATAAAGTAGCGAATGCTATTAAGGAAATTATCCTGGCAATGAAGGCCCCTGTGGCGAAAGAAAGTCCTGTAAAAGAAAATAACAAACTAAAATCAGAGCCAAAGCAAGAAAAGAAACGGAGTAAAATATTCCTCGTTGCTGCGGGCCTGCTTATTCTTTCTGCACTTATATACTGGCTAGTCTCTCCACAAGAACCGGCAACAACAACTTCCTCCCCGAGTGTCAGTAAATCCCTGATTGTACTGCCCTTCGAAGATTTGTCGCCCAACAAAGATCAGGAATGGTTTACCGATGGGTTGACGGAAGAGTTATTAAATGGTTTGTACACCGTTTCTGAATTGAAGTTGATTTCAAGAACCACGGCCTTTTCTTTTAAAGGCAAAGGGTTATCGGCCAGGAAAATTGCTGACTCGTTGCATGTTTCACATGTGCTGGAGGGATCCGTTAGAAAAGCAAACGACATGCTTCGCATTACCGTACAATTAATTCAAGCCAGTGACGATTCTCATCTCTGGTCGCACACTTATGATTACAAAAAAGATTCCATCTTTAAAGTACAGGAAGACATTGCAAACAATGTGACACGGGCACTAAACATACTGTTGGATCCTGCTCAGAAGGAAAATATGTTTAGAAGCGGAACCAATAATATAGATGCTTATGAAGAGTTTCTAAAAGGAAGAGCCTTCTATAACGAAGCCCATGTAAATGGTGAGTTAGAATTATTGATACAAGCCAATTTTCATTTTGATAAGGCGATTGCATTGGATAAGGAGTGCGCAGAGGCCTATTTCCATCATGCTGATTTATTCATCCATAGCATTGGAGATGAAAAACATTCTAAAACACTGAGTGGCTTGTCGGAGGATGGCAATTATGATCAAATGAAGAAAGATATTAAAGCGGCCATTCACCATGCCAAATTGCCCAGCAAAAAACTAAGTTTTGAGTTTGCTGAAAATGCCTTATCCAATGATTGGAGTCGAATTCCATCATTCATAAACAAGGAATTTGATTTGCACCCCGGGTGGGATGACGTTTTAACCCTTATCTCCCCAGACTTTATGTACAAAAGATACGGCAGAGAACTTGAAATGGATCCACTTAATGACCAAGCCAGGGCAACTATCACCTTTGCCCTTATTGCGAAGAATGAACTGGATAGTGCTTCTGCTCTCTATTCGTATTCAACTCGAAATTCCAATAATATCTTTTTGGAATCACTAGTCTTACTCCATAAAAAGGAATTTGACAAAGGATTTGATCTATTGTCGAAAAATAATGCTGACAAAGATTTCCAGTATATTTTACTTGAGCTTCTATCGGGAAAATATCAGAAAAATTATCGTCAACTAAATCATTCCCTTCATTCCTCCAGTTTCAATAAAGTTGCTTATATGCAAAGTCCGATTCAAATTTATAATGCGATTGGTGAATACGACAAAGCAGATTCAGTGGCTCGACATATTGATGAAAAGCTCATGGGGAGCGGTACGCTATGCAACAACATGGTAGTATACGGATTGAACTTTCATTTGAGTGCCACACCCAATTTAGCAGCTCGTTTCCGGGAATTAGGAATTGACCCGATTGAATTTGAAAAAAAGAAGTATTACAAGTTTCCGGTGGTTCAACTAAAACGCTAAATAGAAATCGTGGGTGAAAAAACGACTGATTTAAGGGTTTGTAATTTTACCCGTTTCAAATCCTATCTTTGAGTATGGCCTCTCTTATTACCGGTTACTGCAATAGGACGGACATGTCTTCATTTACTACTGCCACAACAGTGTCAATTTTTGTAATCCGTTCCTTTTACGTTAAATTTACCACATGCAAACCATAACAATTAATCTTCCAGATACCGCAGAACTTGACGCCAGACAGACAGTTAAGTTTTTAGCATCTAAGCTTTATGAAGCTGGTAAATTATCGCTTGGGCAAGCGGCAGATATGGCAGGCCTTACCAAAGCGGCCTTTGCAGAGATTCTTGGTGACTTTGGGGTTTCATTGATTAACTACCCAGTTACTGAAATGAAACGCGATGCAGAAAAAATATAGCATTGTAATTGCCGACACCAGTTGCTTTATACTACTGGACAAAATCAATGAGCTTGAGTTACTTCAAAAGGTGTTTGGGAGTGTTACCACCACTAAAGAAATCGCTGAAGAATTTAACAAGCCCTTGCCAGGTTGGGTAGCTATTCAATCTGCCACTAATCACAAGTATTCTGAATTGCTTGAAATCGAAATTGATAAAGGGGAAGCAAGCGCCATGGCATTGGCTTTAGAAACTGATGACTCGTTACTTATTTTGGACGATCAAAAAGCAAGAAGAATAGCTGAAAAGCTAAGTCTGAATTATACAGGAACTTTAGGAATATTTTTGAAAGCAAAGCAAGTCGGAATATTGCCGACTATCCAGCCGGTGATTAAAAAGATTCAACAAACAAATTTCCGTCTTTCTGAAAAAGTGTTGACCGATATACTAAAAGAGGCTAACGAATAATATATTAAATCATGGCTTCGCTAATCACTAACTTCGAATACGACATCTTCATCTCCTATCGCCACAACGATAACCGAAGCGGTTGGGTAACTGATTTTGTGAATGCTTTGCAGGAAGAATTGGCAGCAACAATCAAAGAGCCACTTATTATTTACTTCGATAAAAATCCTCACGATGGTCTTCTTGAGACTCATGATGTTGATGGTTCACTGAAGGAAAAGATTAAATGCCTGGTGTTCATCCCCATCATTTCCCAAACCTATTGCGACACTAAAGGCTTTGCCTGGCAGGATGAATTTTGAGCGTTCAATAAATTGGGTAAAGGAAGATCAGTTTGGAAGGGATATTAAGTTTTGTAACGGAAATGTAGCAAACCGGAATTCTTGAAAAACCTGGAGCGTGACCATTGGTACACGGTTTTTTTGAAAAAGAGGTACATTCCGGGAAATTAAAATTACATATTTCAATTTTTTTCATAAAATTAATTGATCCAGTGTCCCAATCCCGTCAACTAGCCGCCATCATGTTCACTGATATTGTCGGGTACACGGCTATGATGCAGCAAAGCGAACAGAAGGCAGTGGCGGTTATCAAACATTATAATGCGACTCTCGAAAAATGGGTAAAACATTTTAATGGCCAGGTGCTGAATTATTATGGCGATGGAAGTCTTTGTATCTTCTCCAGCGCTACTGAAGCGGTTAATTGTTCCTTGGAACTGCAAAAAGATTTTAAAACTGAACCCGTTGTTCCACTTCGTATTGGTTTACATATTGGCGAAGTTTTTTTTGAAGAAGCAAAGGCTTTGGGTGATGGCGTGAACGTTGCCTCTAGAGTTCAGTCACTGGGGCAGGCAAATTCAATTCTTATTTCTGAAGAAATCCACGATAAAATAAAGAACAATGCTTCCATTACTACCGTATCACTCGGACATTTTGATTTTAAGAATGTAGATAAATCCGTAGAAGTATTTGCATTGACCAATGAAGGACTGTTTGTGCCACAGCGGAAAAAGATGGAAGGAAAACTGAAGCAAAAGAGTGTTCATAAAAGAAATGTAATTGCGGCTCTTTCATTCATAATGATGGCTGTGACAGTTTTTTTTATTTATAAATATTTTTTTACTCAAAATGAAAAGGCTGCTGATAAATCAATTGCTGTTTTACCTTTTGTTGATATGAGTGCCGCCAAAGATCAGGAATATTTCTCTGATGGACTAAGTGAAGAACTGCTGAACCTTCTGGCGAAGATCCCAGAGCTAAAAGTAATAGGTCGTACTTCCTCATTCTCATTCAAGGGCAAGAACGAAGACTTGAGAAGTATTTCCCAAAAATTAGGTGTTGCACATATTTTAGAAGGCAGCGTTCGCAAAGATGGAAATAAGATTCGAGTTACCGCCCAATTAATAAGAGCAACTGACGGATCACATTTGTGGAGCGAAACCTATGACCGGGACTTAGATGGTATCTTTAAACTACAGGATGAGATAGCAGGAGCAGTTGTAAAGCAATTAAAGTTGAAACTTCTTACAGCTCTATCCGGCACAAGTTCTTCTACTAATATTGAGGTTCATAACCTTATCCTGCAGGGAAATTATTTTCATGATAAGCTGGACAAAGAAAATCTTGCTAAAGCCCTTGATTTTTATTTTCAGGCGTTGGCTATCGATTCCCTCGATGCACAGGTCTGGGCAGTAATTGGAAAGACTTATTCAAGACAAGCCTGGCAAAACGATATAGAGCAAAATGAAGGTTACGAAAAAACACGTAAAGCTGCTGCAAAAGCCATAGCATTGGATGATAACCTAGCCGATGGCTATTCGGTGTTGGCCGGTGTTAAATATTATCATGATTTTAACTGGAATGAGGCGGAAGCCACTTTTCAGAAGGCACTCAGTCTGGAGCCGGGAAATGTTAATGTGTTAGGTCATTTGGGAAGCCTGGCCTTAGCGTTAGGACATTTTGATGAGGCTATTCAATTTACCAAACAGGCGTTGATATTAGACCCGTTAAAACCTATTCTCTATATTGAACAAGGTGCTAACCTGACTTATTCCAATCGCTTTGAGGAAGCTATTGTTCAATACAAAAAAATATTAGAACTGAGCCCACAAGTTCAGCGGGCGCACATGTACCTGGGTAGAATTTATTTGTTACAGGGCAAACCAGAAATGGCCCTTGCCGAGATGCAGCAGGAAACCACGGAGGTTTTTAAGCGATTTGGTTTGGCCCTGGCCTATCATGCGCTGGGGCGCAGGAAAGAAGCCGATGAAGAGCTGAGGAATTATATCAGCATCTATCAAAACGATTGGGTCTATCTGATTGCCGAAATTTATGCCTTTCGTGGAGAAAAGGATAAGGCCTTTGAGTGGCTTGAAAAAGCGTATACCAAAAAAGACAGTTGGCTTATATTTCTGAAAGATGATCCTCTTCTGAAAAACCTGGAGGGTGATACGCGTCATAAAGCCTTTTTGAAGAAGATGAAGTTGCCTGGGTGAATGGTTGGTGTCATCGCTTATCGCTATCTCGCGAAAAATTCACTTCACTTCTTATGTTTGAATAATGTCTTCAATGGTTCCGTGCTTCGAATTCGACACCTTCATCTCCTATAGCCACAACGATAACCTGTCTACCGGCAAACTTCTATTGCTTGGTAAAAGTATGCAGCTAACGGATAGTTAATTGACTTTTAAATCTCGTGCTTTTACTCGCACAATTTTTCCATCTCTGGAAACGACTAATTCTCAATCTTCTTTTTTAGTGCGTTCAATGAGGCGTTTAATGGTCAACGGAATGCCTTCTGTCATTTTTTTGTACCAATTGATCCGAGGATACGAGTACGACATCTTTATTAGTACCGTCATCTTTAACATTGACTCCTAGTTATTTAATTGATAAATTTATTTCCAGGTTTCAACTAACACCAGAATAATATGAATAAGCTAATTTCGTATGGAGTAATCCTCACTTTAATGAGTGTTCTTTTCTCATTTAAATCAAAAAACGATCACGGAAACATCATTACTATTGACGATGGGATAACATACTACTGGCGTGCTGATAACTGTGTTGCGACTTATGTGCCGGCACTAACCCAAAGGAGTATGACATCGTCCAAAGGTTTTTATATGGTTGACGTAACTTTTCAACTACCGCAAGGCCATTGCGATATACCCTCACGGGGAACGACCGTGACGCGTTACTCAGGTCAGGATCAGCGGGCAGTCATCCATTCGGATGGATTTGTGCAAGGCAAGATATTGGTGAGGCCCAACTAGAAACCAAACCATTCAAACCGATTTGAAGAAGGCTGATGTTTAATGTCAGTCTTTTTTATTGATATGTTAAAGTGATGTAATGGTGTTGCGTGATATCACCCAATACTAAATCAACAAACCTTGAAGAAGGTTTTGTTTTGAACTTCTTCATTCCCTGCCAGCATCGCTTCAATTTTTTTGGCGGTTTTCGTGATGGCTAGTCCACCCAAGCCGGTGCAGCGTAGGGTGTTGGGTATCGCATCTCCTACTTTTTTCATTGTTTCAATCACTTCATCTAGCGGGATTAGGTGATTGTAATCTGCCAGCGCCATGTTCGCACATGACAAAGCCGTGGAGGCAGCCATAACATTTCGATTGAGGCAAGGAGCTTCCACACGATCGGCAATCATATCACAAATCATTCCCAGTGATGCCTGCAATGTCATCGATGCAGCTGCGAGTGATTGTTCCAGGGTTCCATTTTTCAATACCACAATTCCGGCAGCAGCCATTCCGGAGCCCGAACCGCATTCTGCCATACAGCCTCCCACTTCTGCCGCGAAGGTGGCATGAGCAGCAATGAAGACACCGATCATCCCAGCGGCCAGCATCGCTTTCACAATTTCATCTTCAGATAATTTCAATGTGTTTGCCGTACCAATCACGGCCCCCGGCAGCGCACCGCAAGAACCTGCTGTGGGAGCAGCCACAATCACACCCATCGAACTTTTCACTTCCATCATGGCAGAAGTATACATGATGATGTGATTGAGCACATCACCTTCTACCAGCGTTTTATTTTTCATCTGCTGATGGAAGTTGACCGACTGCGGTCCCAGAATACGATCGGCATACGTGGTGCCTTTCAATCCGATTTCAATGGCGTTTTGCATGATGTGAACGATGGTGCGCATCTTCTCAAAAACTTCTTCATGCGAAATATTGCCCCGTGCACTTTCGTAGTGAATCGCTAATTCC
>JANOUH010000272.1:0-2319 GCA_031416795.1 Cytophagales bacterium
GCACGATAAACTCTGAAAATGAATTTGCCCAAATCATTCCAAGTAATGCCATTCCCTGCATCAACATACCTAAGAACAATAAGGTCTTCTTACAATATTTATCAGCAAGCTTGCCGGAATAAAGTTGACCCAATCCCCAAACGGCAGGGTATGTTGCTACGATGATTCCGGTTTCATGAAGATCAAATCCCTTTGATAAAAGAAGTATCGGAAATAACCCCCATACCATACCGTCATTTAAATTGTTGACCAGGCCAGCTTGTGTGATGGAACCAAGATTTTTATGCTTCCAGGTGGTGTCCCAGAAAATATTTTTCAGCAATGGAATGGTACTGGAGGTTGCTTCTAGTTTTACGTGATGCTGTGTGTCCTTAACGAACAACCAGCTCAGGAGTAAACCGATTATACTTAAACCAATGCCTATATAAAATGGATAAGGACGCAATCCATAATTGCTGGCTATCCATCCTGTAAAGAAAGCGACAATCGCTACGGCTACGTATCCGGCAAACTCGTTGAGCCCCATAGCAAAGCCTCTGTCTTTTTCGCCAACAAGATCAATCTTCATGACTACCGTACTTGACCAGGTTAGTCCCTGACTGATTCCGAGAAACAGGTTGGCAACAATAATCCAATTCCAGTCGGGTGCGTGAATAAGAAGAATGGGTACAGGCAATGCAAAGAACCAACCCATAACCAATAGATTCTTTCTGCCAAAGCGATTGGCTAATGCTCCCGTGTAATAGTTCGTGATTGCTTTTGTGACACCAAATACTACAATGAAAGAAAGAATAGCGGTCTTGGCGGCCATACCAAAATCAGCTTCGGCAATCTGAGGAATAATAGTTCGCTCTAAGCCAATCATGCCTCCAACAAAGGCATTGACAATAACCAACAGCGAGAACTGCTTCCAGTTTTTCTTTAATCCTAAGGCTACTTCTTTACTCATTGCGCTGTTAGTTTAATGATACTTCAACAGGCAATTCCTGAAGCTGCCATTCGGGGAAACCTTCTTCCAGGCGGGTAACTTTATAACCAGCCTTAGAAAGAAGAGCTACTGCATCATCGGCAAATACACAGAATGGGCCGCGACAATACACCACAATCTCGGTGCCTTTGGCAAGTTCTTTAAGTCGTTTGGATAACTGATCGATCGGAATAGAGAGTGCTTGGGCAATGTGCCCTGTCTTGTATTCTGATTCTGGTCGCACATCCAGTACGGTAACATTACCGGATTCCAGTTTGCGGAGCAGTTCATCATTGGTTACCGTCTTAAAATCGTATTTTGATTTCCTGAAATCCCTAACGAGTTTTTCTATAGTAGCGATGCGCTCAACACCTAAATCGCGCAATGCTTTCCATGCTTTGAATACATTTTTGTTTGCTAAGCGGTAATAAATAAAATTTCCCTGGCGATTGGTTTCTACCAACTGCGCTACTTTCAACACCTGTAAATGCTGCGAGGCACTCGCTATGGAAAGATTGGTTTGTTCGGCAATCTGCTCTACAGAAAATTCGCCCTGTGCAAGCAGCTCAATAATCTCTAGCCTGTGCGCATTTGCCATGGACTTTGTAATTCTGGCCAACTCACCATATACCTCGTTTTTGAATTCTTTTTTGTTCATGATTTGTGTTGCTAAACGGAAGAACTGTAAAGGAGGCACATTAGTTTTAACTATTCAATAATTTTATTGAATAGTTTATAAAAACCTGCTTTTTGACCATTTTGAATGAATGATTTCAAGAACCGGTTGAGTTTGCCTACCTTTTGATAAACTTTAGAATCCACTCATTGCTATGAAAAAACTGGTGTTTATTCTACTGCTGCTTCCCGCTGTTGGGCAGGCGCAATTATCTAAACAAGACAGTGTGTGGTTGCCCCTCAAGTCGTTAATAGGTAAATGGACCGGTGAATCGCAGGGTCAGCCAGGAAAAGGCAACTACGAGCGCAGCTATGAATTGGTACTGAACAAGAAGTTCATGGAAGTGAAGAATAAATCAACGTATCCACCCTCGAAAGAAAATCCGAAAGGAGAATTGCATGAAGATCATGGCTTCATCAGCTACGACAAAAGCAGGAAGATTTTTGTGTTGCGTCAATTTCACATTGAAGGATTTGTGAATCAATACAGGATTGAATCTATTTCACCAGATCAAAAAACAATAGTGTTTATCTCGGAGAGTATTGAAAATATTCCCAATGGCTTCAGGGCAAAAGAAACGTATCAGATCATAAGCGATAATGAGTTCATGGAAACTTTCGAACTGGCAGAGCCGGGCAAAGATTTCGAATTGTATTCTAAAGCAATTCTGAAAAGA
>JANOUH010000273.1:0-14058 GCA_031416795.1 Cytophagales bacterium
GGGCGTCTCGTCAAAAATTAATTAACATGGTGAAAGGCGCTAAGAAGGTGAGGGAAAGTTTTTAAATAAATAGGCAGTCAACCTTCTCCGCCAACTGGCGGATACGGTTGACAAATAGGCAAAATTACAGATGTATTAAAATGAGCCAATCATTAGTTAAAGCCTTCTGTAAAGGAGAAACGCTGCAACAACAAATTCATCAGGCAAAGAAAAACGACAGTCGCTATTCTTTTGATATCTGGTGGTTGGCGCAGAGTGGATTTCTCATTCATTGGAATGGTGTATGCATGTTGTTTGATCCCTATCTATCGGATTCTCTTACTAAGAAATACCATAACACAAACAAACCTCATACGCGCATAAGCGAGTTGGTGATAGCACCTCACCTACTCGATTGCATCGACATCGTAACTTCAAGTCATAATCATACTGATCATCTTGATGGAGAAACGTTGATTCCGTTATTCAAAGTGAATCCCGATATTCAGTTCATTATTCCCGAGGCGAATCGTGATTTTGTGGTAGATCGTTTGAAGTGCAGGCAAGACTTTCCTATTGGATTAAATGACGGAGAAAAAGTGGAGATGAATGGATTCACTTTTCATGGCATTCCGGCAGCACACAATGAGTTGGAGCGGGATGAACAAGGCCGTTGCAAGTATATGGGGTATGTAGTCCAGTTTGGCCAATGGACCGTCTATCACAGTGGAGATACCCTTTGCTATGATTCCATGGTTAACATATTAAAACCATTTCATGTCGATGTTGCCTTTCTTCCCATCAACGGAAATGATCCAGCTCGTGGCGTGGCCGGAAATCTTAATACCGAAGAAGCCGCTCAGTTGGGAAAAGCCATTGGAGCTAAGCTAGTCATTCCACATCATTACGATTTATTCGAATTCAATACCGCTAATCCCACTGATTTTGCTGATGCTGCAACCCAGATTCAACAACCGTATCAAATACTTCAATTAGGTGAGCGATATCGTATCACGACTTAAATCCGGTGGTGTAAGAAGAGCAATAATTTAATTTAGATTTCTTAATATTTGCCATTAATTAAAAAAACCTTTATGAGCTCTCTTTCCATCGACTCCACTGCCATCCGAAATCAATTTCCATCTCTTCAGAGAAAGCATAATGATCAGCCCATGGTGTTTCTTGATGGACCTGCAGGAACACAAGTACCACAATCCGTAATCGATAGCATTACTCATTACTATAAAAATTCAAATGCCAATTCACACGGTGCTTTCATAACGACCAACGAGACTGACCAGGTCATTCATCATATGAGAACTTGCATGGCCGCATTGCTTGGCGCTGAAAGTGAAAGCTCAATTTCGATTGGTCAGAACATGACTACACTTAATTTTTCTTTGGCCCGCGCTATGTCAAGAGTACTAAAGCCTGGTGATGAAGTTTTGATCACCCAACTCGATCATGAAGCCAATCGCGGTCCATGGCTTACGCTCAGAGACTTTGGAGTGAAAGTAAGAGAAGTAAGACTCCAGCCTAATGGAGTTTTGGATTACGAAGATTTTACTAATAAGGTGAATGAGAATACACGATTGGTTTGCATGGGCATGTCGGCCAACAGTATTGGCACGGTGAATAACTTTAAGTTTGCCCGCGAACTCACCTATCGTTACAATGCCTGGCTATTATTAGATGCCGTGCATTATGCTCCACACTTCTCCATTGACGTGCAAGACATTGGATGTGATTTCATGCTTTGCTCGGCCTATAAGTTTTACGGTCCTCACGTAGGAATACTCTACAGCAAGCCGGGTCTTTTAGATAGACTCCCTACTGATCGATTAAGAACTGCAGGACAAATTGCACCTGACTCCATCGAAACCGGAACACTCAATCATGCAGCCATTGCAGGAGTTTCAGCCGCAGTTGAATTTCTGGCTAGTCTTGGAAATGGAAATTCAATGAGAGATAAATTGGTCAATGCTTATCACAAAATCAGCACACACGAATTTGTTCTGGCCAGTAAGTTATACGCAGGTCTTAAAAAAATTCCAGGTGTAACGATGATTGGTCAGGATTTTTCATCCAATAGCCGCACACCTACCCTGTCGTTTACCGTAGATGGAAAAACTCCTACCCAGGTTTGTGAACAACTTGCGAAGAAAAACATCTGTGCCTGGGACGGACATTTTTATGCCATCCGTGCTATTGAATCATTAGGACTTTTAGAGCGTGGTGGTGTTACTCGTATAGGAATCTCCGTGTATAATACGGTTGATGAAATTGATTTCACACTGGCCGAGGTTGAAAAAATTGCAAAGATTTAGATTTAAGCATACCATCCTATGAAATTGTCATGCCGGTCGAGCTGGATGATTTTAATTACAAATAAACGCGCCTGTAATTATTGATCGAATTTGAATAAAGGACTTGCGAGAACCGGCATCCCGTTCAGGCAGGATGACTTGACTATGAAATGCCTTTCATTGACTCTGCCCTACCGCTTCAACGGGATCACGGCTCTCGTTCCTCGGCCGTGATGACATTCACAGTGAGTTGTGAACCGAGTACTTAAAGCTTTTTCAAACACAAATCAATCGCATCACGCAAGACTGCAGCCGAAGTGCCCATAGGATCAGCTTCGTAATTTTTCATGGATATGGATTCATAGAAGTCGGTATTGATTTCAATGCCCATCTCCCATCCATCACAGGTAGCCAGAAATGAATCAGATTCAACTTCAGCAGGTTTCACGGACAACTTCCATCCATTTTCATCGGGTTCAGCTGATGCTAATAACTTAATTCTCTTACCTCGCGTTTTTGCTTCTAGCAGTTGTTCCCGTTGTATGTTTTGAATTCCTACCACATCAATATCACGGATTGAACCTGCATAATTCGTAAAAGACTTCATAATGATGAATAATTTATTCGCAGTATCATGACCGTGCGTGTCGTGCGATGGATCAGCTTCTGCCGCGCCCAATCGCTGTGCTTCTTTTATGGCGTCTTCCATGGTTCCACCTTTTTCCAACTCTTGCAAAATGTAATTGGTGGTAGCATTAAATATTCCACGCAATCGGGTTAATGAAGCTAACTTTAAATCACGTTTTAATACATTAATCACAGGCAATCCACCACACACGGTTGAACTATAGGCCATCTTGCCACCATGAGCGTTAGACAATTGATGCAATTCATCAAATGCAAAAATCAACGGGGCCTTATTGGCAAACACCACTGACCATCCTTTTTGCAACGCCTTTTTTGCAACGGATAATCCTGGATTTCCATCGTTAAGATTCCCAGGAGAACTTTCAATTAATAAATCTGCGTAAATAAAATCCGTGATATTTTCAGTTGAGATGTGGGCTTGAAATTCTTTCAACGAATTAACCTTGCCTTTTGCTTTCTTTAAATCGATGAGTTTATCAAAATCAAATCCTGCATCATTCATGGCGACTCCCGTTGAATCGGCCACGGCTGTTATCTTGAAGGATAAATTATACTCTTGAATAATCTGCTGGTGCCTATCAGATAATATTTTCAGTAGCCCGATATTAACAGTACCCAGTCCAAGAAGTACCGTGTTTATAACTTTCATAGAATGAAGGAATTTTAGCTATTATTCAATAAAAGCAAATAAGAAATTATACCAATGAACTTCAAAGGATTTCGGCATTTTATGTGAAACCACATATCGACCGTACATCCTTAAATTATTTTCCACCAAAGCAATATTTGATACTTTGCTTTGCTAAAAAATAGATTCTATAGAATATGACCATTAACCATTACTCTAGTATGAAAAAAAGTAAGATCATCGTGATCCTTGCTTTGCTCTTTTGCGGATGGACTGCACGAGCGCAGGAAACCTTTCCACGAAATGATGTTAAAGATGCCAGGGCGAGTTTGTATGCCTTTACCAATGCTACCATTGTGGTGGATTATCAGACTACGTTGCAAAATGCAACGCTGTTAGTGAAGAACGGAAAAGTGGAGCAAGTAGGTACCAACATCACAGTTCCAAAAGGCTATACATCCATTGATCTCAAAGGAAAATATATCTACCCTTCTCTTATCGACATATACACCAACTATGGGCTATCAGAAGTAGAGCGCGCACGCGGTGGTGGCTTTGGTGGAGTGGAACAAATGGAGTCCAAAACAAAAGGAGCTTATAATGCTAATCAGGCTATTCGCTCGCATTACAATGCGGCTGATGAATTCACCATGAATTCCAAAGTAGCGGATGAAATGAGGCAGGTTGGATTTGGCGCTGTCATGACCGTGAAACAAGACGGACTGGCAAGAGGAACATCTTCGTTCATAACCCTTTCTGAAAGTTCAGATAACAACGCCATGCTCAAACAAAAGGCAGCTGCCAATTATTCTTTAAACAAAGGTTCGTCAACGCAAAATTATCCTTCATCGATGATGGGATATATCGCAGTATTGAGGCAAACTTATCTGGATGCCGAATGGTTTGGAAATCAAAACCCAAGACCGTTTGCAGATCATTCATTAGAAGCATGGATTCAAAGCCAAAAGCTTCCACAGATCTTTGATGCATCTACCTGGATGAATGTATTGCGTGCCGATAAAATCGGAGATGAATTTGGTGTGCAGTATGTGATTAAAGGTGGCGGTGATGAATACAAGCGCATTAATGAAATCAAGGCAACCAATGCCAACCTGATCATTCCAATAAACTATCCTGAAGCATATGATGTAGAAGATCCATTTGATGCAGAGCGTGTATCATTGGCAGAAATGAAACATTGGGAACTTGCTCCTACCAACCTGGCTGCATTGGAAAAAGCCGGAATTAATTTCGCCATTACCACAAGCGGTTTAAAAAAGATATCTGATTTCATTCCTAACGTAAGAAAAGCGATTGAAAATGGATTGAGTGAAACCTCCGCACTTAAAGCACTCACCAGTACACCTGCTCAATTATTAAAAGTCGATGATCAGGTTGGAAGTTTGAAGAAAGGCATGCTAGCCAATTTCATCATAACATCCGGTAAATTGTTTGACGAGAAAACTACCTTCTTTCAAAACTGGATACAAGGTCAACCTTTTGAATTGAAACCCTTGGATATGCGCGACTTCAGCGGTAACTACAATCTCACCATTAATGGCAAGAGCTATAACCTGGAGGTAAGTGGCGAAGCGGGAAGTCATAAATCAAAAATCAAAGTAAATGACACCACATCGATTGATGTGACCGGAACATTTACCAACGATTTAATCACTCTCAGTTTCAAACCTGAAAAGAAAAACCCTGGCAGCATTCGTCTTTCAGGATGGAGTGATGCCAATGGATGGAAAGGAAAAGGTCAACTGGTAGATGGAGCCTGGACAACCTGGAGTAGTACTCGCACCGGAGATCTTGCAGCAAAAAGTCCGGCAAAACCAAATGATGGTGAAAAGAAAGAAGAACTCGGCAAAGTTATTTATCCGTTTATTGCACATGGCACTCCTTCCCTACCGGTAGTAGAAACCATCTTGATCAAAAATGCTACGGTATGGACCAATGAGATTGATGGCATATTACAAAATACGGATGTGCTCATTAAGGATGGAAAGATTTTAAAAATCGGAAAGAACCTTTCTGATCCGGTTGCCAAAGTAATTGACGGAACCGGAAAACATCTAACAGCAGGTATCATTGATGAACACTCACACATTGGAGCCGCCAGCATTAATGATGTGGCTTCTAATTCTGGTATGGTGCGCATTGGGGATAACATTGATGCAGAAGCCATCAACGTATATAGAGCACTGGCTGGTGGTGTGGTCGCGGTTCAGGTCTTACACGGTTCAGCCAACCCTATCGGTGGCCAGTCGGCACTGATTAAACTGCGCTGGGGCGAATCGCCAGAGAATTATAAAATTCAAGACGCTGATGGATTCATCAAATTTGCACTTGGCGAAAATGTAAAGCGTACTGGTAATCCTGCATCGATTCGCTTTCCACAAACCCGCATGGGAGTCGAGCAAGTATTTGTTGATGCATTTACCAACGCACGTGAATATGAAAAGAAATGGGCCGCCTACAATACCATTCCCACCAAGGAAAAAGCGCTTACCCTTAAGCCGCGCAGAGATCTTGTTGATGAAACCATGCTGGAGATTCTGAATAAGAAACGATTTATTAGCTGCCACTCCTATGTGCAATCAGAAATCAATATGCTGATGAAAGTAGCTGAGCGTTTCAACTTCCGCATCAACACCTTCACGCACATTTTGGAAGGATATAAAGTTGCTGATAAGATGGCACAACATGGTGTCGCGGCTTCTACCTTCTCTGACTGGTGGAATTACAAGTGGGAAGTTCGGTATGCCATTCCTTACAATGCTGCCATCATGCATCGTGCGGGTGTTCTTACTGCCATCAATTCTGATGATGCTGAAATGGGCAGAAGATTAAATCAGGAAGCGGCTAAATCGGTGAAGTATGCTGGTATATCAGAAGAAGATGCTTTGAAAATGGTGACACTCAATCCAGCCAAGATGTTGCACCTCGACAGTCAAATGGGAAGCGTAAAAGCGGGTAAGTCTGCCGATGTCGTACTTTGGACAGATCACCCTTTATCCGTTTACGCAAAAGCGGAGAAGACGATCATCGATGGAAAAGTGTACTTCGATATTGAAAAAGACAAGCAAAACAATAAGGACCTTGAAGCAGACCGTGCACGCATCATTCAAAAGATGAAGAATGCCAAGAAATCAGGTATGCCTACGCAACGTGGAGAAAGCCACAGTCAGTTAGACTTTCATTGTGATGATGTGTTGGGTTTTGAAAAAACTGAAGATTAGTAATCCATAATTGAAGAAACACTTATGAAAAAAATAATATTGACCCTTTTGATAGCGCTGTTCATGTTGAATGCAGCCTGGGCACAAACACCGGTTCCGGCTAAGGCCCAATCAAAACCTATCGCACTCACTGGAGCAGTTGCTCACTTAGGCAATGGGCAAGTGATTCAGAATTCTATTATCGGATTCGATAAAGGCAAACTTACCATGGTGGCTGATGCAACTACTGCTAAACCTGATTTATCAGGCTACGAAGTAATCAATGTTGCAGGCAAACATGTGTATCCTGGTTTTATTCTTCCCAACTCACAAGTTGGTTTGCAAGAAGTGAGTGCTATCCGCGCTATGAGTGACTATACGGAGCATGGTGAAATGAATCCCAACATAAGATCATTGATCTCATACAATACAGACACGGAATACACGGCCAGTTTTCGATTCAATGGAGTCTTGTTGGCAGAAGCAGCGCCTACCGGAGGGTTAATTTCAGGCTCATCGTCCGTGATGGAAATGGAAGGATGGAATTGGGAAGATGCTGCTCACTCGGTGGATATAGGCATTCACATGAATTGGCCTCCGATAATGAAACGTGCGTTTGATTTTAATACGTTCTCATTTTCAGAATCAGCCAACAAGGATTACGATAAGCAAGTTGGTGACCTGGAGCAATTCTTTGCCGAAGCTTCATCCTATGGTAAGCTTGCCACAAAAGAGGCTAATCTTAAATTCGAGGCCATGCAAGGTTTGTTTGACGGAAAGAAAACACTGCTCATTCACGCCAATAATCCAAAAGAAATCGTTGCTTCTATTCGCTCTGCTCAGCGCAGTGGCGTACAGAGAATTACTTTGGTGGAAGGTTTAGGTGCTTATCATGTAGCTGAATTTTTGAAAGAAAATAAAATTCCCGTAATCCTTCCTGCCACTCAAAATCTTCCGGCTCGTGCAGACGATGATGTGGATTTGCCTTACAAACTCCCCTACCTGCTTTCGCAAGCCGGTGTGATGGTTTCCATATCCAACGATGGCGCATTACATGGAGCAAGAAACCTCGGCTTCTATGCAGGCACCGCTGTGGCGTATGGCATGGATAAAGAAGATGCATTGAAAACCATTACATCCAATACGGCAAAAGCTTTGGGCATTGACAACCGGGTGGGAACTTTAGAGGTAGGAAAAGATGCTACCTTATTTGTATCTAATGGAGATGCGTTAGATTATCGCGGCAACGTATTAACTCACGCTTTCATCTCTGGTAAGATGGTGATCCTGCCAGGTAATCAGCAAGAATTATATGAGCGTTATTCAAGAAAGTATGGACAGATAAAATAAGTGCTATTTTAAAACTCTTAATTCTACTTTATTAACTTACTTTTAAGCCCTGAAAGGGCGGGGTTCACCTAACGCAGGGTGCAGCCCTGCGTTGTTGGGTAGCGGCTGCTCAAATCAAAGCCCTGAAAGGGCGTAATCATATCTCGCCCTTTCAGGGCTATGCTTTCGAAATTAACAAAGTAGAATTAAGAAGCAGCTCTCCAACTTTGGGGAGCTGTTTTTTTGACCATCTATTTCATCTTGATTTGCACCATCCTTGTCTTACCAAAGACCGGACAACCACTCTTCATAAAATTCTACACGATACTTCCATTTTTACTTATATTGCTTTGATGCCTTCAGCACATTTAAAGCATGACAAGACCATTTAAGATCAACGTTTTTTATAATGCATTGGCATTGTCATTCTTCTTCGTGACCAGTTTGGCCTACGGATCGGCTGACACTGCTCCTTCAACCGATACTACCTTCTGGCTTTGGAACTTTCTGGGACGACTACATCCTCTGATGGTTCACTTTCCCATTTCTTTTCTTTTACTGGCTGCCATATTAGAATTACTTTCTCTTAAAAACTTTGAATCCTCACTTCGTCCTGGCATTAGTGCGCTGGTTTTCATTGGAGCTACATCCGCTGTAGTTTCCGCATTGCTGGGATGGCAGCTTTCCAATCAGGAAGATAATATTGGAGACGTGTTTACAGTTCATCAATGGACAGGAAATATCACCGCAGTAGTAGGTATTATAACAGCTCTGTTACTTTATCGCATTCAAAAAAAGAAGCAAGTTGGATTGGTAAAATCGTATCGGCTAGTTCTCTTTCTTTCAACGTTAGGCGTTTCCGTGGCCGGTCACTATGGCGCTTCCCTCACGCATGGTGAAGAATATCTTACCAGCACACTTCCGTGGAGCAAAGACTATGTGAAGGAAAATAATTTTAATCTCGCTTCAATACGCGGAGATAGTACCCTTAGCCTGGCGCAGCAACAAGAACTGATCATTCAGGTGAAAGGAATTTTTGCGCATAACTGCTACAAGTGCCATAGCTCTCAAAAGGTGAAAGGAGAATTGCGACTCGACCAAAAACATATGGCAATGAAAGGCGGTGAAGATGGGGCTGTCATTATTCCCGGAAAACCGGAAGAGAGCGAAATGATCAGAAGACTAACCCTGCCGCGCAGCGATGATGAATCAATGCCACCAAAAGGAAAAACTTTACAAAAACAGGAAATTGAATTACTACGCTATTGGATTGCCAGTGGTGCACCTTGGCCCGATTCGGCAGGACAATCTACCGAATTTCGTATAGCGAAACTGGAGCCACGCAATCCACCACTTCCAGCTTCCGGATCATCAGCATTTACAAATCCTGTAGATCTATGGGTGAATGAATATTTTACTCAAAACAAAATGACCTGGCCACAGGTGGTAGATGATCGCATCTTTCTGAGAAGAGTCTATCTCGACATCATCGGCATTCTTCCTACTCCGGAAGAACAAGAAAAATTCGTGAGTGATCAACGAACTGACAAACGTGACCTCTGGATAAAAGATTTACTAAACTGCAATGATGATTACGCCATCCATTGGCTTTCATTCTGGAATGATGCATTGCGCAACGACTATACCGGCACCGGTTACATTACCAATGGAAGATTTAATATTACCGATTGGTTATATAAATCACTTCAAAACAATAAGCCCTACAACCAATTTGTAAAAGAGTTAATTAGCCCCACTAAAGAATCAAAAGGATTTATTGAAGGAATACGTTGGCGCGGTGTGGTGAATGCCAGTCAGACCACGCAGATGCAAGCCGCACAAAATGTTTCTCAGGTGTTGTTGGGATTAAATTTAAAGTGTGCATCATGCCACAACAGTTTTATCAGTGATTGGAAACTGGAAGATGCCTATGGGTTTGCCAACATCTTTTCTGACTCAACGCTGGAAATAAATCGTTGTGATAAACCTACAGGCAAAATGGCCGGAACAAAAATACTCTGGACCGAGTTAGGTGAAATTGACAGCACAGCAACCAGGACAGAGAAGCTAAAACAACTGTCAGAGTTTCTGACGAAACCAGAAAACGGTCGTCTCTATCGCACGATTGTAAACAGAATGTGGGCACAACTCCTTGGGCGAGGAATGGTAGAACCAGTCGATGCCATGGACAACGAACCCTGGAGCCAGGACTTATTGGATTGGATGGCAACCGATTTCACGGAACAGCACTACGATTTAAAAGGGCTGATCTATCTGATCACCACTTCGAAGACTTATCAACTTCCATCAACAGGAGTCAATGATGCGAATGGTATTGTAAGTACGAATTTCAAATTTGCCGGAAGACTGCGTAAAAGAATTTCGGCAGAACAATTTTCCGATGCCGTGAGTAGCATTCTCACCCCAGTGTTTCCTGATTCAATCGTAAAGTATAACCCATTCGGAAAACTAAAATTCGATCAATCCAATCAACCATTCGCGCGTGCTTCATTGGTGGCGAATGATCATTTTCTCACTGCACTTGGCAGACCTAATCGCGAAACAGTATCCACGGGAAGAGATTCACAAGCCAATCTTCTGCAAGCACTGGAGTTAACCAATGGAGAAAAATTCAATCGGATATTGACAAGAGGCGCAGCGCAATGGAAACAAAAATATCCGGAAAGCGAAAATCTCGTCAATGAGCTTTTCAAAAAAGTATTAGGACGAGAGCCTGAAGAAAAAGAATTGGAAGTAGCGAAGAAAATGCTCGGTAACACACCTGATGTTAATGCTATCGCAGACTTATTCTGGAGCGTGTTACTGTTGCCTGAGTTTCAAATTGTGTATTAATATGTTGAAATCTGTATGAATACAAATTGGGATAGAAGAGAATTTCTAAAGAAAACCAGCCTGGCAACTTTTGCTGCATTAGCAGCAGCATCACCAATGGCCGGATTGATTTCCTGTGATTCAAAAAAAATTACCTCCACCGCGGACACGGTAATCTTATTGTGGATGGCCGGTGGTCTGGCCCACACCGAGACCTTTGATCCGAAAAGATTTACTCCATTCAAAACAGGAATGGAATCAAACAGTGTGTTAAGCACATTCAAGGCTGTGCCAACAGTGCTCGATGGAATCAATTTTTCAGAGGGATTGGAATCCATTGGCAAAGTGATGAATCGCGGAACATTGATCAGATCGTATGTAGCTGCCGATCTCGGTCACATCCTTCACTCCCGCCATCAATACCATTGGCACACGTGCTATGAACCACCTCAAAGTGTTTCCGCTCCACACATGGGCGCCTGGATTGCAAAAGAACTTGGGCCTCTAAATCCGGTCATACCGGCATTCATTGATATTGGTCAGCGATTCACGGTGGGTGAAGGTGAAGAGTTGAAAGCATTTCACACGGCTGGCTTTCTTGGCAATGAATATGGGCCGTTCATGATTCCTGATCCTTCATCGGGTTTGGAAAGCGTAAGACCTCCTGTTGGAATGTCGGTAAAGCGATTTGAGAGTCGTAACAAATTATATAACGATCTGATCAGTCAAAGTCCGCATGGAGAGTTTGGCAGCGACTATCAAAAAGAATCGCTGAAGAGATCGATGGAGCAAGCCTACATTCTTCTCAACTCACCGGAAGCAAAAGCATTTGATCTATCGCAAGAGCCCAAAGAGATTTACGATAAATATAATACCGGACGATTTGGTCTTGGCTGTTTGATGGCCAGACGGCTCACGGAACAAGGTGCGCGATTTATCAGTGTGACTACCGAATACGAACCGTTCAAAGGTTGGGACACGCATGAAAACGGAAACACGCGTCTCAAAGATATGAAGAAACAAATCGATGGGCCTATCGCACAATTGATTCTGGATCTTGAACGAACAGGAAAATTGGATAGAACACTTGTCATTTTAGCCAGCGAGTTTAGTCGCGATATGATGGTAGAAGGAAGACCGGGCCTGAAAGTGCTGGAGCAAGTAGACCAGCCCAACGTAATTCAGGAAATGAAACATTATGGCATGCATCGCCATTTCACCGATGGTTGTTCTATACTGATGTTTGGTGGTGGTGTGAAGAAAGGCAACGTATATGGTAAAACTGCGGATGAACGACCCTGCAAAACCATTGAAAAACCAATAAGAATTGATCAAATTCATCAAACCATTTATCATGCGCTGGGCATAGCGCCTGAAACCAATTATATCATCGAAGAGCGGCCGTTCTATACTACCCCTGATGGCAAAGGAAAAGCTGAATTGGAATTGCTTACTTAGCGATTCTTAAAATCACCAAATTGACATTCTGAAAAAAAAGTATTAACCTTTGTAAGGTTTGTATTCTATTCACACTACCTACACTACTACCAAATTCTATCTCTATGAAAGGCTTAATGATGAACTATCAGCTCACCCTGCCCACACTCATGAGACGGGCTGAAACATTGCATGGTAAAAAAGAAATCATCACCCGATTGCCCGACAAATCATTGCATCGCTACACGTATACCAACTTTGCATTGCGTACGAAAAAATTAAGTGTGGCATTACAAAACTTAGGTGTGATGCCCGGTGATCGCGTTGCAACACTATGTTGGAATCATTATCAGCACCTTGAAATCTATTTTGGTGTTCCCTCATTTGGTGGTGTGCTTCATACCTTAAACCTCCGACTGTCACCCGATGATCTCGAATACATTGTGAACCATGCAGAAGATAAGGTGATTATTGTCGATCAGGTGTTGATACCGCTCTTTGATAAATTCAAAAGCAAGATCAATGTCAAACACATCATTGTCATTCCCAACGCGGGTCAACCTATTCCGGAAGGAACGTTGAACTATGAAGAAGTTGTTTCATCGGGGGATGAAAATAAATACATTCCTTTTGAAGGAGACGAAAATACGGCTGCTGCCATGTGCTATACTTCAGGCACTACGGGCAAACCAAAAGGTGTGTTGTATTCTCATCGTTCCATTGTGTTACATTCCATGGTGAGCGCTTATGCAGAGGGCTTGTCTGTGACAGAAGCCGATGTTGTGCTTCCGGTTGTACCCATGTTTCATGTGAATGCCTGGGGACTTCCATTCACTTGTACGATGCTTGGTAGCACCATTGTGTTTCCAGGACCCTATCTTGATCCGGCCAGTTTACTTGAGTTATTTGAAAAAGAAAAAGTAACGATCACAGCCGGAGTTCCTACCATCTGGCTTGGGATTTTAAATGTCCTTGATGCTAGTCCCGGTAAATATAATCTGAGCGCATTACGTTCCATGATTGTGGGAGGTTCGGCTGCACCGCGATCCATGATAAAAAGTTTTCAGGAGCGCCACGGATTGAGTATTCTCCATGCGTGGGGAATGACGGAGACTTCACCACTAGGAAGCATAGGCATTTTAACCAGTGAAATACAAAAGGAGGATATAGAAGTGCGCTATGATTATCGCGCCAAGCAAGGTGTACCTGCTGCGTTTGTCGAGATTAGAGGCAGGAATGAAGATGGATTGATCCCGTGGGATGGAAATACCATGGGTGAACTCGAAATCAGAGGGCCCTGGGTTGCTAATGCTTACTATAATACTCCGGAACAAGATGACAAATTTACGGATGATGGCTGGTTTCGCACCGGTGATATCGTGACCATCGATGATAAGGGCTACATCGAAATCAAAGACCGCAGCAAAGATGTAATTAAGTCGGGAGGCGAATGGATTAGTTCCGTAGCACTGGAAGGTGCATTGATGGGCCATCCCGCTGTAGCCGAAGCCGCTGTGTTTGCAATTCCAGATGAGAAGTGGGCAGAGCGACCTATGGCATGTATTGTATTGAAAGAAGGCAAGAACGTAACGCGTGAAGAGTTGAAAAAATTTCTTGAACCACTCTTCGCCAAATTCTGGCTGCCCGAAGCCTATGAGTTTATGAAGGAGATTCCTAA
>JANOUH010000274.1:0-22210 GCA_031416795.1 Cytophagales bacterium
AAATACTTGCTCACTACATCAGTAAGGGGGCCCCAGATCACAATGTTATGCCATTGCGTATCTTCCACCTTCTCACCTTTTGCATTTTTGTAGGCATCTGATGTAGCGATCGAGAAGGTAGCCTTCTGACTCTTGCCAAAAGTCTTTACTTCTGGGTCTTGACCTAAATGACCGATTAATTGAACACTGTTTCTTAAACTTTTCATAATTGTTTGGTTTGATTGTTAAAAATTGATTTTCTGAAACTTGTGTCACCGGGTTTGTTCCGATTGACGATGCAAAGGTGGGGGGTCGTCCAAACGGTAGTCGTATGTTATTCAATTACTTTCGGTTATATTCGTTTATAAACGTTTATAATCGGATAGCAAACTCATCAAAAGCTGCTTAAAATGATCAAAAAAGAAGAAAAGGTGTGTTTAGAATGCGGAGCCAGGATGAAAGGCCGGGCCGACAAAAAATTCTGTTCCGACCAGTGCCGGGTGTCTTATAACAACAAATTGAATCGTGACGAGACGGCTTACATGAACAACGTCACGAATATTTTGCGCAAAAACCGCAGGATATTGATTGAACTAAATACTACCGGCAAAACGAAAGTGAATCGCGATAAGCTAAACGAAAAAGGTTTTGATTTTAATTATTTCACCAGCCAATATGTAACGAAAGAAGGAGCGATTTATCATTTTTGCTATGAGCAAGGTTACCTCGCTTTGGAAAAAAACTGGTACTTATTGGTTACAAAGAAGGAAGCTTAAATTTAAGAACACATATAAAACTCTACCTCATGAATAGTTGGACTTTGCAAGGAAAAAAAGCATTAGTAACGGGAGGCACCAAAGGAATCGGCCTCGCCATCACGCGTGAATTTCTTGAACTCGGTGCAGAAGTATTGGTGGTGGCACGCAACACCAAAAGTATTCAAGGAAAATTAAAAAACTCTGCAAACCTTTTTACAATAGAGGGTGATCTTACCGATGCCACAGTGCGCAAATCGCTGGCAAATAAAATTGAAGAAAACTGGGGCAAGCTGGATGTGCTGGTCAACAACGTGGGCACGAACGTTAGAAAAAAGTTTGTTGAATACAGCGAAGACGAGTACCGTAAGCTTTTTGAAACTAATCTCTTCAGCATGATGGACCTTACCCAACGATGTTACCCACTTCTTAAAAAATCCGGAAACGCCAGTGTCATTAACATTGCCTCCGTGGCAGGCAGCATAGATATCTCCAGCGGATCACCTTACGGGATGACCAAAGCGGCCATCATACAATTTACCAAACATTTAACGGGTGAGTGGAGTGCGGATCATATTCGTGTAAATACCATTTCACCCTGGTATATCGAAACACCGCTTACCAAATCCGTGCTGGCAGAAACCGATCGCTTTGAAAAAATAATTGCACGCACACCCATGGGCCGTGTTGGTCAGCCAGAAGAAGTTTCTGCTTTGGCCTCATTTCTCGCAATGGACAAATCCAGTTACATCACCGGACAAAACATTATGGTTGATGGTGGAATGAGTGTGAAAGGACTTTAGAAATCGGCTTTTGATTAATTGCCTATCGGTATATCCCTGTTATATCCGTTGGCCAATTCATTAAATGGTAATTGAATGGTTAACATACCATCATGATACTGCGCACGAATGTTTTTCGCATCAACAAAATACGGTATAGGCTTGTTGTAAACTACATGCGGAACATAGATTGTCTCTTCCCGTGATTTAACCGTGTGTTCAAAAAAAACCATCAACTGGTTGTTATTTATTTTCACATGCATGTTTTCTTCCGCGATACCTGGAACCTCCAATTCAATCTGGCGATATTTCGAATGTTGCGAAAGTTTCACCATGTACTCCGATACTCCGCCATTCAACGTGTTGGTAATATCGATGCTTTGAATTATTTCGTTACTTACTAATCCTTTTCGTCTCATATCTTTCAAAACTTAGTCTGAACTCCACAATCATCATTCCCATCGCTAGAAAAAGTCAAAACGGCAGGATATCGAAATATCTTCGAGTCAATTTGTCTTTAAGTATGCCAGAGTAGTTTTTAATTTTTGCTTTTCCTCCACGCATTCACTCATTTGTTAAATGAATAAAGATTAATCTTTACTGCCTCTGTCTGAAACCGTGTTGCATTTATGACATGCATTTTGTGTCGCACGGTTGCAACAACATCACATTTATCTGAAATATGTTTGAGCATAGTCGATGCTGAATTACTTTTCGGATATGGATTCCGTAAGCCTTTCATCATCACAAGAAAAAAAGTTATACGACATCGCGTTAGCACTCGGGGTATTTACCATTTTGTATAACCTGGTTGAAGGAATTATTGCTACATGGTTTGGTATTGAAGATGAAACACTGGCACTGTTCGGCTTTGGAGTCGACAGCTTCATTGAACTGATTTCAGGAACAGGCATTGTGGTTATGGTATTAAGGATCCGACAGAATCCGCAAAGCAATCGCAGTACTTTCGAAAAGACAGCGCTGAAAGTAACAGGCGTTTCATTTTATATACTCGTGGCTGCATTACTTGTCTCTGCACTTATTGTTCTCTATTCAGGTCACAAACCGTTAACTACTTTTTGGGGAGTAATCATTTCTTTGATCTCCATTGTGGTCATGCTTTTTCTGATCTACGGAAAAATAAAAACTGGGAACCAACTTCAATCCGATGCCATCCTTGCCGATGCAAACTGTACCAAAGTGTGTATCTACATGTCGTGTATTCTGCTTGCCTCCAGTGGAATTTATGAACTCACCGGCTTCGCTTACGCGGACGCGCTGGGTACCTTAGGGCTTGCCTGGTTTTCTTACAAAGAAGGAAAAGAGTGTTTTGAAAAGGCTACCAGCAACAAACACTGTGGTTGCGATCACGATCATTAATTACCTTCGCATAACACTCAACCATGAAAGTTAGTATTCGACTCGCAAATCCAAATGATGCGGCAATTGTTGCTGAGTTAATCCATCAAATGGGTTACCCGGTTTCTCAAGCAGAGTCTAGAAAAAGAATTGAACTGTATTTACAACCTTCTTACAAACTATGGTTGGCAGAAAAGGAAGAAGTGGTGGTTGGTTATATCGCACTTCATATTTATAATGTGCTTCACTTACCTGCACCAGAAGGTCGCATTATATCATTTTGTGTTGATGAAAAAGTTAGAGGAGCTGGTGTTGGCACCGTTCTTCTTCATACGGCAGAAGAGTACTTCAAAGAAAATGGTTGTTATAAAATTGTTCTCAACAGTAATCTGAAAAGGCCCGATACACACCAGTATTATTTGAATAGAGGTTATCAATTTACCAGCAAGCACTTTGCTAAGTTCTTAATGAACTAAAAAGTAAAGTAGAATTTACATTGATTAAGTAGGCCAAAAGTTTCTATATTAGTTCACCCATTTATTTAAGACCAATTAAATATGATAAAGACTGTCTCTCTTAAAATCATTCACATGAGTTTGATGTTGCTGCTTATACTGGCCTGCAGCAGCATGACAAGCAACCCAAATCAATCCAAAGAAAAAGGGTTTACTAAAATATTTGATGGCAAAACACTGAAGGGCTGGGATGGGGATTCTGCCTATTGGAGAGTTGAAAACGGTTGCCTGGTAGGAGAAGTAACACCAACTACCCTATTAAAAACAAATACCTTTATCATCTGGCGAGGAGGAGTAACTAAAGATTTCGAATTGAAAGGTTCATTTACTATTACGTTGAATGGAAATTCAGGAATTAATTATCGCAGCGAACAGCTTAAAGAAATACCATTCGCATTAAAGGGTTATCAGGCTGACATCGATGGAAAAATCAACTACACAGGACAAAATTATGAAGAGCGAGGAAGAACCACCTTAGCTTATCGCGGGCAAAAGACCACCATTGCGTCACAACCAAATCCTGAGCGGGAAGAGTCGTTCCGTAATCATATCAAGAATAATGCATGGCTTGGCATGAACGTGACCGGATCATTGGGGAGTTCGGATTCACTAAAATCTCTGATCAAAAGTGAAGACTGGAATGAGTTCCATTTAATAGTAAAGGGCAATAGATTGCAACACTATATCAACGGTGTTTTAATGAGTGATGTAACCGATGAGGATGCTGTAAATCGAAAACTGTCAGGCTTGTTAGGTGTGCAGGTGCATGTTGGCCCCCCCATGAAAGTTCGATACAAAAACTTACGAATAAAGCATCTATAAATTTTAGATGTCCGACTTCCTCAGTTTAAGGTAAGAGAAATAATTAAACAGCACAGTCCAGACTATAGCGATGGCAACTGCACTCAAGGCCACATAATCCTGAATCTCCTGAAAAGCATAACGGGCAAAAGGAAGTGGCACCAGGTTGGTGATGGACTCTAATGGAAAAAATTGTTTCGCCCATCCGATTTGTTCTTCAACACCCGATCGGAAAATATTCAGTTTGATAATGGCTTCAATCATATTGGACAACATCAGCAACACGATGGTCAATCCCGAGCGCTGTACCAACACGCCCAACATCAGTGCATAGGATAGAAAAGCAAACACTTCTAAAAAATAGGCGAAGAAGAATTCACTACCCAAAAAGAAAAAATCCCATTCCACTTCAGGTGTGTAGATAAATCCTGTAATCAAGGCAATCGATAGGATCATGGCCACGCTCATCAGGCTCAGTAAAACATTGGTGAGAATCTTAGACTTTAAAAACTCCCATCGGCTCAGGCCATCAATAATATTTTGCCTTAAGGTGCGATACTGATATTCGTTCGTGATTGAAATTACGACCATCACAGCTAACACAATTTTAAAAAGGCCGCTGATCCAGATCAGATTTTGCCAGATATCGGGAAAGTGATACAGCGGAATCCGGTTAATGTTAATGGACGCTCCAAACTCAGCTCCTTTGCTGGCGAGCCACTTTAAAATTTCCATCCCACTGGCCGTAGTGAAACCGAGGGTAAGAAAATACAATCCGCAAATCACCCAAAAGGTGCGATAGCTTGTTAATTTTTTGAGATCTATTTTCAGCAAGTGCAGCATAATCTTATTTGGATAAAACTTGAATCATTAAACTTTGTGACTGGTGTCCGAAAGAATTTCGAGAAATTGTTTCTCCAGGCTTTTCTTGCGAGTTGCCAGGTGAGAGGCGACAATTCCTTTATCAAATAAAAAGTGGTTGAGGTCTTTGCTGTGAAAGCCATCTTTCATCATCACCTGGAATAGTCCATTCTCCTTCTTGATGCTAGCACTCCCAATAAATTCCTGCAAGAGAATACCCAAATCATCGTGATAGGCTTGCACTTCAACAATCTCCTCTCCTTTTCCAACATCATCGACAGGGCCTACGTGCATCAAAGTTCCACGCTTTAAAACAGCAAAGTGTGTACATACTTTCTGCACTTCATCCAACAAGTGGCTGGCCAAAATGATTGTCTTTCCATCGGCAGCAATCTTCTTAATGATCTCCCGTATTTCAGCGATACCCATGGGGTCAAGTCCGTTCGTTGGCTCATCCAAAATCAAAATGATAGGATCACTTACGAGTGCAGAGGCAATAGCCAGGCGCTGCTTCATACCCAATGAGTACGTGCGATACTTATCGTCTTTACGGGAGGTTAGCTCTACGGTATCTAGCACCTTAGCAATGTTTTTAGGATCGGCTCCTTTTATCATGGCATTCAATTCGAGATTCTTCTGTCCACTCAGATAAGGATAAAAAATCGGGTGTTCCAGCACGGCACCAATCTTCTTTCGCGTATGATGAGTGGCTGTTTCGCCAAACCAGGAAAAACTTCCGGAAGTTGGATTTACCACACCCATGAGCATTCCCAATGTAGTGGTCTTGCCACTGCCATTGGGGCCGAGCATTCCGAATACCTGACCGCGTTTTACTTCAAGATCAAGCTGATTAACCGCACAAAGCTTCCCGAAATTTTTTGTGAGCTTTTGTATCAATAAAACTGTTTCCATTACTGGTGATGGATTAATTTAATTCTTTGACTTCTTCTTACTGTCTTTGTCATCTTTATCATCATCGCGACTGATAAAGTCTTTAACCTTACCTCCAATATCAGTGCTTCCATCAATGGCTTTGAATAATTCAGGCGCTTTATTTAAGGCAATCTTTCCGAGAATATCCAAGATAATAACACTGGTGGAATCAGTTGCCAGGATAACGGTTCCCTTGATGTCACCATTTTTTTCCTTGAGGTAGATATCAAAATTGCGTCCGTCATAGCGCCCCGTCATCACCTCTTCGTATTCTTCACCCGCATAACCCGTCAATAATTTTTTATAGTCAGCTTGTTCAAATTTCGATTTGGTCTTATCGATCATTAGAAATCGCATCTTCTCAATGTCTTTGATCAATTCATCAAAACTTGGGTCCTCCGTTTGATTTAACATACGAAGGGTATTTCGGTAAAAGTAGAGGGTGAGTCCTTCATACTTATCATCCAACGCTTGTGTTGTCTTTGTTTGACCAGAAACAAGGCTGACCGAGCAAAAAAGAATCAGGGCGAATAAAACTTTCATCGAATTTCTATTTATTAATTGCCAGAGTCGAGTTCTTGGTATTGAGAAGTTTAGGATCAAGGTACCCTTTCAATTCAATGGCCACAATTTCATTCTCTTCTTCCACTAATACGAAATAATGGTTTTTATTGTTGTTCCCTTCGCGCAAATAAATGGAAACTTCTTCTCCACCATCATGGATAAAAGCCAGTTCCTCGTAAGCATCCAGTTTTAATACTTTTTTAAAGCCTCTTACGGAAAGGTTTTGTGCTGAAAATTCGGAATTCGGAATCGTGATGATGTCTACGTGCTTAAGGTCCTTTATGGCTTTGCTGAATTCAAATTCTCCAGCCATATTTAATACCAGGCGTCCCATCCAACCGCTCAAAGAGAAACTGTGTACATCCGGTTGATCCTTGAACTTATTTTTTAAGGTTTGATAACTATTACTTTGAGCAAACAAACTTGTTGTGCCTATTACCATGGCTACAACAAAAAGCGATATTGATTTCATGATGATTTGAATTGGTTTTTTGTAAGATGAATTAAAAAGAAAAAAGGACGTATGAATCAACACACATCCTCTTCGCCATTTTTGAATTAGTCCTTCTTATCCTTACCCTTCACTTTCTCCAGATTCTCTAATCCATCAATATTTACTGCCTTGCCAATCTTGGAAATATCTTTCAAATCAATTTCACCGAAAAGTGTCAGCACCATAAATTCTTCGTTGCCGCCCATCACCATCACCAATTCACTGATTTTACCACCTGCCTCTTTGGTGAAGAATTTCATGTCCTTGTCTTTATCACGAATAGACATTAATTCTTCAAAGGTATTGCTTGGAATCATCGAGATCGCTTCCTTATATAACTCTCGGGAGTTACGTGCCTCACTTTTTGTCAAGATCTTCAACCCTTTAATTTTACTGATCGAGGCGATCATTGCTTTTTCTTCTTCTGTATCACCCGATAGATTTGCCATCATGCTAAACATTTTACCGCTGATCGTCACCTGACTGAAGGTTTCATCACTCTGATATTTAGAGAAGAACTTCGCAATGGCATCGTTCTGGGCACTTGCCGCTATGGAACACATCATTATTACCGCACCAATCATTAACTTTTTCATACGTATCTATTTTAATTTTTTTAAGTTCTTTTTATTAAATCGTCTCTTCTTTTTTTCCTTGCTTCTGAAGTTTCTCTTCTGCTTCGTTAAAAGCCTTTATCTTACCTGCTTCCTTCTGTGCTTTGTTAAATCCTTTCGATATCATCATCAAGGCTTTCTTCGTTTCTTCCAACGCTAATTTTGGATCGCTGTATGTATCCACGATTTCCGGAGGATACGCCTTTCTTACTTCCTGCCTAACAAAATAGGTAGCGGTAATTACTACTAACAATCCTGCAGCGATACGAGCAAAATTGAAGAACAGGCTCACTGATTTACCTTTTGGTTGTTGCTGTTTGATTTTTCTTCTAACCACTGCATCAAAGTCAGATCCTTCAACAGCGTGCGCCTGCTGTGTCTCAAAGTAGCGGAACAAGTCAGCGGTCTCCTTTAGATTTTCAGGCACCTCGCCACGAAAATGCTCGCGAAGTTGTTTTTCTTCTTCCAGAGACGTTTCACAGTTCCAGTACTTCTCCAGCAGTTGTTCGAGTTGCTTAGAGTCCATACGCGTTCATTTTTACAAGTTTTTCTCTCACTGCGCTACGTGCGCGAAATAAATTCACCTTCACCTGATTCATGTCTAATTCAAGTATCTCACAAATCTCGTTATAACTATACCCTTCAATATCGCGAAGGTGTATCACCTGGCGCTGCTTTTCAGGCAGTGCAGCAATCATTTGATTTATCTGTTGCATATTCTCATGGATTTCTGTCCTCTCATGAGGCGTTAAACCTTCGTGACGAATCTCAAAACCATCGTTGATTGAATCGGTACTTCTTCGCTGACGGGCACGAAGGCGATCGAGCGAAAGGTTTTTGGTGATTCGCATACACCAGGCTTCCATGTTTTGCACTTCGGCCAATTGATCCCTTCCATTCCAAAGCTTGATGAAAACATCCTGTACCACGTCTTTAGCTTCCTCCGAGCTGCCCAGAAGCCTGAATGCAAAGCGGTAGAGCTTGTTTTTAGTCGGAAGTACCAGGGTTTCGAACATTTCGAGATTCATCGTTTCAGAGGCAAGACGGTGGGGTTAAATCAATGTTACAATTAAATTTAAAAAATTTACAGATGTCGGAATTTTATTGACGGTCTATTTGACTATTTATTACAATATTGAAGGATTATGGACGAATCAGAGGATAAAATAATTGTTTTCGAATCATACGATACGGTGATGGCGGCAAATCTGGTGAAGACAAAACTGGATGCCTACGGAATACCTTGCTTCTTAAGTGATGAGAATTTTGTTGGACTCTACCCTATTCGTAATGAGTTATTTCCAGGGGTAAGGCTTCACATTTTTGAAAAAGATAAAGAAACAGTAAATGAAATTCTGATAGAACAAACTATCTCTGAAGCAGAAACAATACACTGTCCGCACTGTGGAGCTCAGAACGTTCAGGAAGATGTTGACAAAAAGGGTTTACTGAATGAAATGATCACCAGCGTGATGATTGGGTTGTTTTTAAATCCAAAAAAAGTATACCGTTGCCAGAGTTGCCTGAAAGGCTTTGAACTTTCTCCTGACAACACTAAATCTTCAGCACCGTAAATTCGACTCTGCGATTATTTGCCCTTCCCGCTTCCGTATCATTCGAATCAATCGGTTTTGATTCACCATATCCCTGAGCCTGTAACCTGGATGAATCAATTCCCTGACTAACCAGATAATCTACCACTGACTGCGAACGTCCTTGCGATAAATTCAAATTGTAAGTATCTGATCCTTTACTATCGGTATGGCCCGATATTTCAATCGACACACTTGAATTTTGCTTTAGAAAGTCCACTACTTTATTAAGCTCCACAAATGATTCTGACTTTAGCGTGGTCTTATCAAAATCAAAATAGATATTCTTCAATCGCACAGTAAGGCCTACTTCAATCGGAGTAAGTACAATATTTTTTACCACCGGTGTGATCTCTTCATTGATTACTTGCACACTATCATTAGAGGTTAAATATCCTTCTGCTGAAGTCGTGAACAAATACCATCCAAAACTAGCAATGGGCTGTTCATATTTGCCCTCATTCGTAACGAGTGAGTAGTTAACGGTTTGATCAGGTTTGTAGGCAATATTAACTTTTGCGTTTTTGACCGACTGCTTTGTTTTCTTATCTGTAACATCACCGGCCAACACCACTTGTTTCGCTAAAGGCGTTAAGAAAACATCCACATGAAACGTAGTGTCACGATTGATGCGGGGAACTTTATAACTCTGCGTGAACGGAAGAAAGCCTGTAGCAGCTGCTGTAAGAATATACTCATCGATTTCGGATACCCGTGTTTCAAAATTACCGTTGACTGTAGTCTTTAGGTTAACAGGTTTTTGCTCTTTCAACTTTATCTCCACCGCTGCCGTTACCGGTTGTTTTGTTTTTCCATTGAACGTAGTGCCTGTAAGTAAAATTTTAAAATTACGTGGCCGCAAAATGAAAAGATCAAAATTTCCACCATCAACACGAGCCCCGGAGCGCGCAGTGAAAATATTACCATGTGTGTCTATTGAGAAATAAGCATCTCCTGATGGCGTGTTGACTGATTTGCCAAGATTAACAGGCTCTGACCAATTCAACCAGGTATCATCCAACCGCGTAGCTTTGAATACATCGGTACCTCCCACTTTATCTTTTGCAAAACGATCACTTGAAAAGTAAAGCGTTTTTTGGTCTGGTGACAGGAACGGACTGTAGTCATCAGCCGTAGAGCTTAACTTTAATTTCACTGGCTTCGACCATTTGCCATTCTCCATGTTTGACAAATAAAAATCACTGAATTTACTACCCACTTTTTCTGAGAAGTACATGATTAAATGTTGTTCATCAGAAGATATGGTAGCTCCGTTGAATAACCCTTTGTCCATGGCTTCAAACCCAGGTATGCTCAACTCTGTCCAGGCACCGCCAGAAGATACCAATGAAAACCCTTTTGAATTCTTTGCTCTTCCACCCCGAACCAATAGTGATCCATCTGGCAACGTGTTAAATACCTGGTTATATCGGTTTTGATTTAAAGGAGGAGGAATGCGCTTTCCGGTGGACCATTCTCCTTTTTCAAGTGTGGAAAACCAGATATCCTGGCTGTTCTCCTTTCCAAACGTGTTTTGAGGGTGATTGCTAACGAAATAATATAATTTCGTTCCATCCATCGAAATTACCGGAGATACTTCATGATAGAGCGTATTCACCTTATCACTCATCTTCACCAGCTCGTAATGAGAAGTTATTTCCTGAGCCTTTAATGAAAAGACAGCTAAGCCAAGACAAAAGAATAAAATATTCTTCATAGGGTAATTTATAAGCTATATACTTTTTCTCAGTAAGAAGGTAAGCTGATGAAACCTCTTCCACTTTGCATGATAGCGGCCACAATCAGCAATAAAGCAATACCATTATATATAAAAAGCTTCTTGTATTTTACAGCGGAGTCAGTCAGTTTTTTAGTTGAAATACGCGCCACCGTAATAAGAACGATAGCGATCAGCATCATACTACTATGTTCTACCAACCAATAACGGGAGGTGGCATCTTTCATAGATTCACTGCTAAACACAACTACTGGGCTAACTAAGAAAAGAATAAGACCTAATACCAACTGAGTATGTATCACCATGAAAAGCCATAATCCCAGTTTCTCGTCAAGACTATTGTACGGTGACTTATTGATCCAGCCCATGAAAGAACGAATCACAAAAATTATTAAAAAAACCAGGGCAAAATACCTAAAAACAGAGTGTGTGAGGAGTAATAAGCTATGCATATCAATACGTTAGATTTGACACTAAGGTAGTCCAAGAATTTGACTTTTCTAACCGATGGTCATTTTAACTCTTTATATCGAGGAAGTCCTTCCAAAGGGTTTATGCTACTTCATATTTTTACATTATTCCTTAACGGATAAATCGTATAGTAGGCAGTTTTTTTTGTATCCGCTTTCACCTAATTTTAAATTTCCAATTACCGCTCATGAAGTTAATCGTTCTCATCGCCTTACTTTTTATCTCAAGTCTTTCTGTTACCCATGCTCAACCTGACACAGTCAGCGTGGGCTCTTATGTAATCAGCGTACACGATATAAACTTTCGCGATAAACAATACACCATGCGTTTTTGGTTGTGGTTTGTGTACGACAATCCTGATTTTGATTTCTCCACTCAGTTAGATATTCCAAATGCCAAATCGATAGACACACCTGAAATCATTCTTGATAGTTTGAATGGAAAAGCCTGGGCCATCATGAAAATGAAAGCCACCATGAAGGAAAGCTGGAATGTACAAGACTTTCCGTTTGACCAACAACATCTAAAAGTGCAAATAGAGAATACGTTGTTCGATGATCAGAGCCTGGTGTTCAAGCCGGATGTAAAGGGAAGTGCGTTTGACAAAAATGAAGCGATCGATGGATGGGAGATCGTGAACTTCCGGGTTACGGAAAGTACTAACGATTATGAAACCGGGTTTGGAGATCCTGCACCGGAAAGAAGTCTCCAGAACTTCTCATCATTTTTAATTGAAATGGATATCCAACGAGATGCCTGGGGATTATTTATGAAAATTTTCATCGGCATGTACATCGCATTCCTGATAGCGATCATTAGCTTCACCATTCACCCCTCTGAATTTGAACCTCGCTTTGGTTTGCCTGTGGGTGGTCTATTCGCTACCGTGGGTAATAAGTATATCATTGACTCTATCTTACCAGAGTCGTCATCATTCACGTTGGTTGATACCCTTCATACGATCACCTTTCTTGGAATTTTTGCGACTCTAGTTGTGTCGGCCATTGCTCTTCAACAAAGCGACAAAGGCAATAAAGAAGGTGCGGAGCGCATAAATCGATTGGGGACTAAATATGTTATTGGACTGTATGTTCTCTTCAACATAATAATGGTTGTGTTGGCAATCCTGTAAGATTATATTCTATTCTTCGTATCGATTAATATCGTAACAGGTCCATCATTAATCAAACCTACTTTCATGTCGGCACCAAACTCACCGGTTTGAACGGGTCTACCTAATTGCGTAGTTACTGATTGTATAAACTTTTCATAGATGGGGATGGCGACCTCTGGCCTGGCGGCTTTGAGGTAACTCGGGCGGTTTCCCTTTTTTGTACTCGCCTGTAAAGTAAACTGGCTTACCAGAATAATATCCCCATTAAAATCTTTTACGTTGACATTCATCACGCCTGCTTCATCATTGAATATCCGAAGATTAACAATTTTTGCAGCCAGCCAATCGATGTCTTCCTGCGTATCGGCATCTTCTATTCCTACCAAAACTAAAAGGCCATTACTGATTTGAGCTTTTGTATCGCCTTCAATTTCTACAGAGGCTTTGGTAACGCGTTGGATAACTGCAATCATTTATTTTTTCTTTTTTTCACGGGTTGATAATCGTTTGGCAAATAATCAGAAATCTTCTCTGACCATGCCCAATAATTCTCTATAAAAATACTCTTTTGATCTTCATAATATCCATTAGGATAAAGCCGAAGGGAGTCTGACAAAAAGTGTATAACCGAACTTTGTCGCGACTGAAGGGTGCGACCTACTGCATTCAGATATCCCTTTTCCTCTAACTCTTTCTTATAAATAACCGAAAGTCGTCCCTTATACCTGATGTGTTTATCGTCAGTTAGTAATTCGCTGGCCAGGATATCTTTATTTGCCAGACTATCCACCAGAACGGGTAAAGAATTCAACTTCCTGTAAAAACTCAAACTGTCTGAATTTACATTCTTGACTTTGTCACCATCAGCTTTGAATCTAAACTCCTTAATCTTAGCATCAAGAATATGTTGAGGGGGTCGCTCTCGATTTGCTACCTGATAAAGTCTCTTAACTTCAAATCCTTCTTGCTTTAATTGATCTGATCTAAACGCTCTTATGAAATGATTCATCGAACCATAATAAGCTCTTTGCCTTTCCTTATTCCAGCGATTTGCCTGCGATTGATTTCCGGCTTGCAGATTTTGAAATGAAGGAACACCAAAACTGGTAAGTCGTCCGGAGTTAAGGTCCAATTCAAAAGTGTACAGGTAATAATTCAGTCTATACCCTAATGCATTATTCTCAATTTGAATCGGACCTTTTGCATGGGCGACCAATACTTTTGTCTGCGTATCAAAAAATAAATGAATTACATCCGAGTTTATAATTTTGCATCGCTTTGAGTTGGTTGCTTCTCCTAAAAAATACCTTTTATAAATAAGTAGGTTCCGTGTTCTGTCCGTGGTGTCTTCTCTGATAACCACCTCACTTAAGACGATCGGAGTTTGTACAAGTCCAATAGACACGTGAAGATTGCTATTATCGAATTCTAATGATCGCTGGAAATTAGTATATCCAACAAAGGTAACTATCAAATCATATTTTCCGGAAGCAAAACCTGCCAACTGAAACTTCCCATCTTGATCACTGCTTACTCCTATTGTGGTGTTGGCAAAAAATACGTTGGCAAAAGGCACCGGCTGCTTGGTCTCCTCATCCAATACAATCCCGCTAACACTATTTTTTTGGGCACATAATGAAATAGATGATAAGAGTATAAAGCCAAGTACACCCCATTTCATGGTTGGCGGATTTTAAAATGATTGTAGCCTCGAGGATTCATGAATAAACCTGCCTGGCTTATTCTCTCTGGCAAAACTTACCATTGCCCGGGCAACTTTAATCGATTCAATGCCTTTGTATTTTGTTGGAATCAAAAAGCCAAAGATCTGGTAAACTACTTTAGCGGCATCTTCACCCGAACGAGGTTCCTTTCGTGGACCAACCAATAATGAAGGTCTGAAAATATGAAACGTACTAAATCCTGTTTCACTTATTGCCTCTTCCACTTCTCCCTTCACACGGTTGTAAAATATGCTGGAATTTTTATCGGCACCTAAGGCGGTGACCAACAGAAATTGGTTTGCTCCAGTGGCCTTAAGAAGCCGGGCCAGCTCCAGCGGATATTCAAAATCAACTTTGCGAAAAGCTTCTTTTGTCTTTGCTTGCTTAATCGTGGTTCCTAAACAACAAAAGACATCATCTGCTTTCAGTTCATGATGCTTTTTCAAATCATTTGCCTCCACGACAATATTCTCAAGCTTAGGATGCGGAATTGATAGTGGCTTTCGGCTTAAGGCAATTACTTTAGTGTAAGAACTTTCAGCTAGCAACAATTCCAATAATTGACTTCCGATAAGGCCTGTGGATCCGGCAACAAGAGCAGTGCGACTTTCCATGCATTAAAATGTCTGTTGAATTTCTTTTCTCAATTCAGAAAGTGCGTGAGCAATCAAATCAACATTCTTGTTCATGACGGCTTCAAAAATCTTTTTAGACAGGTCAATGCTGGTAGCCTCTGGAGGAAGTTGAGAGGCTGATTCATTAATCAGTATAATCAGATCTTCTTTTGCATTTCGGATTTGATTCCAAACGTCCTCCCCCATGTACACTTGCTGCGAAACATTGTGGTTGTATTCGTTGCGAATTTCATCGAGCAGCACCTTTTGAAAATCACGACCTGAAAAGCCAGGGTTATTAAGTCGGATCAATAGGTTTTGAGGAGCAATCCGTTCCAAAAACAACGTCATTCGCTCGTAGGCCTGTAGCCGGGCAGGTAAGATCGTTTCAATACTACGGGTGCGGATTTCCAGTTTCTTAAGTTCGATCTCCTTTGTTATAAAGGAACGTACTGTAAGAAACACTGCATACAGCACTAAAGAGGCCGGTATGATCATCTTTCCAAATTCTATCAATGCTTCCATAAGAATTAAATCAAGTTCAAAGGTGTTTAAAATTTAGATATTTTTGACCGTTAATTTCAATTTACCTGATGTTTGAAACCATAAAACCAATAGGACTCACTAAGCGGGCTGCCGAAGAGGTTCTCAAAATTATGCAAACGAAAAATATTCCAGCGAATTATGGTTTGCGGGTAGGAATTCGTGGTGGTGGATGTGGTGGCGTGTCTTTGATCATCGGGTTTGACAAACAAAAACCTACTGACCTCGCTTACCAGGATGAAGGTATTGACGTGTTAATCGACAAAAAACATACGATGTATTTGATCGGAAAGCAGGTTGATTTCTACGAAGGTGCCGATGCAAAGGGATTTATGTTTATGGATCAAACACCCGCGATAAAGGAATAAATAATTCTACTTATTCTCATTAACGGTTACGGTAGCCTTCTTACAAACCCCGCCAATAGGAGGATTGAATTTTGAAATCCTGACCTCTACTGCTTTGGCTTCGCTAAAGGAATCAAGAGTTTGCTTTGCAATAGCATGACAAACTGTTTCAAGAAGTTTGGAGGGTTTGGCCATTTCTTCTCTTACAATGACATACAGGTTTTCATAATCAATAGTCCCGCTCAAATCATCCTGAAAAGCAGAGTCAGAAAATTCGGTGTCAACAATCACGTCTACTTCGAATTTATTGCCCGAGGATCGCTCGTGGGGATACACGCCATGATAGGCATGAAACTCAAGCCCTTCTAACGCAACTTTACCGGTCATTGAATATCGTCAAAGAATGACTTTTGCATGCGAGGTTGTTGCTCCATGTTAGCCATGATCTTCACTGGCTCAGGCATCGGAGTTAGAGTTGGTGGTGATGTAGGTATTGTTGGCAGTGCACTCTTAATTTCTTTTTCAATCTCCGCATTGGGAAATAATGCTCTCTTGCTTTGACGCTTTGCCAATGCCAGGTGGTGATCGGGATCAAAATCACGGGTTGCGTTCTTAGCTCTCTCCGCACGGTCCATCGTTTCACCGGCCAAACGTTTAAGATCAGAAAGCAAATTATCGCGATGGAGTTCAAGTGTTTTATATTGTTCAATCATGGATTTGAGACGATCTTCCATTTCGTCAACCATCTGACGAGAAATCATTTCGGCTTCCTCGATTGTATTTTTCGCTTTTGTCTTTGCTTCACTAAGCAAGGCATCGGCATTGAGCTGATTCTCTCTTAATATTAATTCAGCTGTTTTATTAGCCTGCTCGATTACACTCGCTCCTGTATCTTCTGCTGTCTTCAACGTTCTGAATAAAGAACTCTCCACCTCACGAAGTTTTGACACTTCGCGTTCCGTTCCTTCCAGTTTAATGCGAGCTTCCTTGGTTTCATCTAATACACGCTCCCATTCCTGCGAAAGGGTTTGTAAAAAAGCATTTACCTCATCTTTGTCGTAGCCACGAAGCACTCTCTCAAAGGCCTTCTGGCGGATTTCCAGTGGTGTGATTTTCATATGACGTGTGGATTAATTGAAAGATCAAAAAATAATTAGCTTAAAAAAATACTAATCCATAGGTCAAATGTATAGAAATGTTTTGAAATAAGCCTAATAATCTGTGTGTTATGCAAATTCTAAGAATCAAATTTCAACGTCCAGACAGATAAGGTACGGTCATCACTGGCACTCACCAGTTGATCATTAAACGAAGTCCAGAGTAATTTATTGACTGAGGTGCCATGGCCTGCATGGCGCGCCTTATCAATCACTTTCAATAATTTCAATTCCCTCGTATCCCATACTTTTATGGACTTATCCATGCTGGCTGTCACAAAATGCTTTCCTGAAGGACTGAAGGCCATATGATTGATAGCAAAAAGATGCGCGACCACTTCAGCCGCCTGCACATAGCCGGAAGATACATCCCATGCTTTCAATCGCGCATCACGCGATCCACTGATCAGAAATTGATAATCTGGTGTATACCGAAGTGTAAACACAGAATTTTGATGCGCCTGAAATTCACATTTTAGCGAATAGTCATCCAATGAAAATATGCGAATGAAATGATCACTATAGCCTACAGCCATCTCTCCGGCTACTGGATTTATTGCGATAACCCGAGCACTTTTTTCCGAAGCACCAACCCTCTTCTTAACCATCCATTTCTCTAAATCTACAACCGTAACAGAACCATCACCCGATGCCACTAAAAGATCATTCTGAACCGACTGAATATCAAAGATGGAGGCAGTGGATAATTTCAAAGAAGCGATCTCCTTCTTTTCCTTCCAATCCAGCAAATGGATGCCTTCATAGTTGTGACCGGCAATCAGGTGATCTTCCTTTAGTAAATAATGAATGGCATATATCGAGTTGGGCAATTTGGCAATCAACTCGCCCTCCTCCGGTGCTGAAAGATTCCACCTCACAATCATCCCATCTCCACCTGCAGAAAAGATATGAGCAGCTTGGTCAGATGCCTCAACCGTGTAAACACAATCGCGATGTCCTATGAGGGAATGAATTTTTTCGACTTGTATCATGGAACTACTAACCCTCTCAAAAAGTTGTTTGTTCGGTTAATCCGATTTTTTTACCAAAATTGTATCATTAAGCTATAGAAACCAATGCCATTGATTAAAATACAGAATACAGGCAAACAAAGCGCTTGGGCATTATGGTTCATTTCAGAAGACGAGCAAGAATTTACATCCATTATTGAAGAGCAGCCCGATGCAACGATTATAAATTCCATCAAAAGGTTGGAGTGGCTTGCAGGTCGTGCACTTCTTCGGCAATTAGCAGAGCATGTTGGGCTTGCATATCAGGGAACGATCAAAGATGAATTTGGCAAACCATTTTTGAAAAATCTTCTTCATCATATTTCGTTATCACATTCGTTCCCATATGTAGCTGCTCAAATCGATTTACATTCTGAAATCGGTATTGACCTGGAGCAACCAAAATCAAAACTCCTTACTATTGCTCACCGCATACTTTCACCAACCGAATTAATAGACGCTGGAAGTAACGTAATTAAACATTGCGTGTATTGGTGCGCCAAAGAAACCATGTATAAAGTTTATGGCAAAAAAGGCCTCCACTTTTCAGATCAATTACAAGTAAAGCCCTTCGAATTATTAAATGCAGGTGATATCGATGGAAGAATAAATGCAAACGGAAGTTTACGGGATTTAACAATGACTTATCTCATTCAACCTGACTATGTATTAGTCTATACCAAAACTCAATCAATATGAAATCAATTCTTACCTATATCATCATCATCATCGTTAGTGCAAATCTTCAGGCACAAGACGTGAAGAATTTCACCTTAATTAATGCTAAGGATGGTAAAGAAGTGTCGCTTTCGAATTATACCTCATCGAAAGCGGTAGTTATTGTTTTCACCAGTCATGAATGTCCGTTTGATAATTATTATAAGGATCGGATAAAAGAACTCATTCAAACCTATGCTGGAAAAGTTCAATTCTTACTGATAAACTCAAACACCGAGGAACAGGAAAGTGCTGAGCAAATGGCCATTCACTACACCGATTTACAAGTCCCTTACCTGGCCGACAAAGATCAGGCAGTGATGAGTGCGCTGGGAGCCAAAAAAACACCGGAAGTATTCATACTTAACCTCGCTGGGGGAAAATTTATAATCGCTTATAGCGGAGCGATCGATGACAATCCACAATCAGCAAAAGATGCGAGACAATATTTTTTAAAGGAGGCCATCGAAAAAGTTTTGGCCGGTCAGAAAATTGATGTTTCAACACAACGCGCCACGGGATGTACCGTCAGGAAAAAATAACCGAGCATAAAACGAACCTTAACCTGTCCAAAAATTGCCGGTATGGATGTCATATTCACGTGCCAATGCCGAAGAGCAAATGGTAACTACTCAAGAGCTGATCGTAGAGCTCACTGCTAAACAGGCCATGTGGACTAATTTCATCAACCTTGAAAAAGAGGAAGCCATATCAAAGGCTATAGAATTATTGTTGACGGGTCAGGCTAAAAATTTTTAGTAACTGATGGGGAGGGCTTATGGGATCATCGATCGCGATGATATCATTCGAGGCTTAAAAGAGTTTGGGAGAATCAGTCTATTGAGTGCATTGCTCAAAAGTTTTGATCTTGGTTATTTTATCCACCCCAGTTGAATGAAGTGTTTATGGATTTACGAAAAAACCATGTTCGCTAATCCTGGTAAAGGATAATGATCAACTTGCGGGAATAGTTGACACCGATAATTTTGCAGAGTAGATCATGATCCACAGCGCCAGACGGATTTAGTTATTTAAAATTTTAATAGCTTTCTTAATAGTCGTTTCGGAAACTCCAAACTCTTGCGAAAGCATACGCACACTTTCACGATACCCCCTGCTATTTTTTCGTAATTCCTGGTAGCGCATGTAGTATTCTATATAAGAGAGTGTGCTTCCACTCAGTAGCCCCTTATGATAGAGATAGTCAATAATACCATTACGATATAATTCCAGCACATTCATAACCATTTTATTATGCGTCCTTCACAACCTTAATAGCCTTCTTAATGGTGGTTTCAGAAACTCTGAATTCTTTTGATAAACAACGAACGCTTTCGCGGTATTTCTTACCATGCCCGCGCTCTTCCAGGTAACGGGTATAGTATTCTACGTAGGCCAGGGTACTGCCACTTACTAATCCTTTGTTAAACAGGTATCCGATGATACCTCTTTGATACAAGTCTAATACACTCATATATTTTTTCTTTTTGGTTTGATGACTACCCCTTGTGTCATTATTGTACCAAAATGAAAAACAGCCTAAAACAACATAAATGAGGTTTTATCCTTTGTATCTCATCCCTTTTTGGGAAGGGTTTAATTCCTTTTGTATCAAAGTGGGGCAGATTTTAATTAACCATCGCCTCAGGGCAGAAAATGGTAGCCCATAATCCAAAAGAGTTGGGTTTAAACTCTCGACAATTAATTGGAAATGCGGATTTTGGATGCGTTCCACCATTCTTTCCTTATCGCAATTGGGTCTGGCAAATTGCAGCAATCGGGAATCTTTATACAAGCAAGGTATCTTTTCAAATCTGCCTTTACTGGGTGCCGTGCTTTTTACTTGTGGTCTTCAAGTGCTTGTTATTTACTTGGCCTTGGCTAATGAAGTATTTAAAACTCAACCATTATCACTTCATGAACTCACTATTTATATTGGGGCATCCACTGTTTTATTCCATGCCGTGGAGTTAGAGAAATGGGTTAAGAGTAGGTTCTCAAAAAAGAATATTCATCCTTAAAAAAAGAATCCCGCAGCAACATACTGCGGGATCACTCTCTTTTTTTTGCAAGCAGAGAGTTAAGTCCTCATCCGGCCTTCCACCACCTTCTCCTAAGGCGAAGGGAAGCCTTGAAGTAATTAATATCGATAGTAATCTGGTTTGAAAGGTCCTGTCACGCTAACACCAATATACTTAGCCTGTTCAGGTGAAAGTACTTCCAAATCAACTCCTATTTTCTTCAAGTGCAAGCGAGCTACTTTCTCATCAAGATGTTTTGGTAGCATGTACACTTTGTTTTCATACTGATCGGTGTTCATCCACAACTCAAGTTGAGCTAGCGTCTGGTTGGTGAATGAATTAGACATGACAAACGAAGGGTGACCCGTTGCACATCCAAGATTTACCAAACGACCTTCCGCCAACAGAATTACCTGGCGATCATTTTTCAATGTATATAAATCAACTTGTGGCTTCACTTCATCTTTTGATGCATTCTTATTTAACCAAGCTACATCAATTTCATTATCGAAGTGACCAATGTTACAAACGATGGCCTTGTCTTTCATCGACTCAAAATGACGACCTAAAACAATTCCTGAGTTTCCTGTTGCTGTTACTATGATGTCAGCTTCCTTCACGGCATCATCCATTTTCTTCACAGCAAATCCGTCCATGGCAGCTTGCAATGCACAGATAGGATCAATTTCTGTAACGATTACGCGTGCACCGGCACCACGCAATGAAGCGGCAGAACCTTTGCCTACATCTCCGTAACCAGCTACTACGGCTACTTTGCCAGCCATCATCACATCGGTAGCTCTGCGAATTGCATCTACTAAGGATTCTTTGCAACCATACTTGTTATCAAACTTTGATTTGGTAACCGAGTCATTGATGTTGATCGCAGGCAATGGAAGTTTTCCAGCATGCTGACGTTCTACCAGGCGATGTACACCTGTAGTTGTTTCTTCTGAAATACCTTTAATGCCAGCCACCAATTCAGGATAACGATCCAATACCATGTTGGTTAAATCACCACCATCGTCAAGAATCATGTTCAATGGCTTGCCATCGGTGAATGCATGTAAAGTTTGCTCAATGCACCAGTCAAACTCCTCCTCATTCATTCCTTTCCAGGCATACACAGGAATTCCTGCTTTGGCGATTGCCGCGGCAGCATGATCCTGGGTAGAAAATATATTACATGACGACCAGGTTACTTCGGCCCCCAATTCAATCAAGGTTTCAATCAGCACAGCTGTTTGAATAGTCATATGCAAACATCCCGCTATGCGGGCTCCTTTAAGTGGCTTTTGAGTGCCAAATTCCTCACGTAGGGCCATTAAACCGGGCATTTCGGCCTCAGCTAATTTGATCTCCTTGCGGCCCCATTCAGCCAGAGAAAGGTCTTTTACCTTGAATTTTGTTTGATCTGTTAGAGTCATTTTTGTGTTGTTTCAATTTTGGAACACAAAAGTAGCATAATGGTTTAAGATTTACCATTAATTAATTGAATTGCTAATG
>JANOUH010000275.1:0-1789 GCA_031416795.1 Cytophagales bacterium
AACAACTAAAATATTTGATAACGTAACTTTAAAAAAGAACATCATGAAAACGCAAGCATTTATTCTGGCATTCACTTTTTTTTCATTCAATACCGGGTTTGCACAAACTGATAATACAACCCTGGATGCTAAAGCTGAAAAATTTCCCAACGCCCATACGCGCAAGTGGCATGATTTGTCTCCTTCGGTTTCAGTTATGGTTTTGGCAAAGGTGAGGCTATGCAATATTCTGGTCAAGGCAGAAGACATTAAAAAAAATCATCCACTCAGGTCGTTAAGGGTTAAAAACATGCTGTTCAAAGAATATAATATTTCACTCGATCAAAATAGAATTACTTACTAACACTATTAAATCAAACAAATAAATGAGTAAATCAATGAGAATTATACACGCTATTTAGGTTTTTTTCTAGTCGGAATAATGACCGTATACGCCATCAGTGGAACCATATTAATCTTTCGAGATACTGACTTCTTAAAGAAGGAGGTTCAGTTGAACGAAACCTTGCCTCTTGATACAAAAGTGCAAGCATTGGGAGGCATTCTGCACATCAGGGGTTTGAAAATATCGAAGACCGAAGGTGATCTAGTTTATTTCCAACAGGGCACATCCAATACTAAAACAGGAGAAGCGAGCTATTCAAAAAAGGAATTGCCATTCGTAGTGAATAAAATGATTGACCTCCACAAAGCCACTTCGAGTAAACCTTTGTTTTTCCTAAATGTATTCTTTGGGTCGTCTCTTTTGTTTTTCGTGATATCCTCCTTTTGGATGTTCATTCCAAGTACGGACATTTTCAGAAAAGGTGTTTATTTCAGTCTAGGGGGCTTGATTTTCGCCCTTTTAATCATTTTCATGTAGTGAAAAATTAATGAAGGAATTATGAAACTATGCAAAACAAAATTATCCCAGAAACGTCACTTCCTGATAGGGCTCAGCATTGTATTCTTGCCAATGCTGCTGAGTGCACAAGCCCCAGAACCGCCCCTTCCAGTTGAGTTGATGTTTGGACACCAAGGCGTTTATTTTCAACTAGTGATTAAGAAAAAGTTTGCACCTGAAAGTAAGCTTGGCTTTTTCAGTGTTGCCACTTTCACTGCAAGCTATGATGAACCCTCAGAAGCTAGCATCACGCTTCCTGTCAATATAAATTATTCTTTAGGGAAAGGTTTTGCCTTGCAGGCAGGAGCAAGTGTAAACTCTGTAGCCGGGTTTTCTCCAATGGTCGGGCCACAGCATAATTATGCATCCAGAAAATTTCTAGCTGTCACGGTGGCTTCATATTTGATCAATGAAGGACATGATGTGAGCATATTTGGCCTGTATGAATACAGGCCAACAATCAATGATAAATGGTCACATTACAGTCGAATTCAATTTGTGTACAACCACAGTTTAGGTGAAAAATCTCACAACAGAAGTTACCTCTATCTACGGTACGGTGTGAAAAAGAAATCGATGGCTTTTGGCTTAGGAGCCAATCTTGATCGATACGGCCCATACAAATCATTTCACGATAACTATGGAGTTTTTATGAAATGGGAGTTTAGATAGAAATAATAACATAAATACATAAATAAAAAACCTATGAAACCTAGCATTCTAATACTTTCAGGAAGCTTACTCTTTCTTTTCTCTTGTGGTCCAAAATGGATTGAAGTTGAAAGAGCGGACTTCAATTTGATTACAAATGAAGACGGTCAAAATTTGATGTATTCATCCAAATCTGGTACTCAACTAGTTAATTTCTTATCTATAGGTTTTAAGGGTTGCTGTCATAAAACAGTT
>JANOUH010000276.1:0-7050 GCA_031416795.1 Cytophagales bacterium
TGATCAGGGGATTCCTTTTGTGCAGATGGAAGGCTTGAATGAGATCAGCTGGGGAAAAAAGGAAGGACAACCCATTACGATGGAAGAAGATGCCTACTACAATTGGATGCTTAGTCAATGGCAGTTGGGCAATACACATGAACGAATTGAAGGAGGGGAGAGCCCCGAAGATGTAACCAGAAGGCAAGAAAGCGCGATCAACTATATCATGAGTAAAACAGAGGAATCCACGGTGCTGATTTGCATGCATGGTCGCGCCATACGTATTCTACTTTGCAGGTTGTTAAATTATCCTTTGCGGAGCATGGACATGTTTGAACATCAAAACCTTTGTCTATATCAATTGGATTTTACAGGATCTATGTTTTCTGTAATGAAGTATAATGACACTTCGCATCTTAAATTAATGAGGAATAGAAAGAATCATCAAACCGCAGGTGTTGTTACACCTTAGTTTCACCCAATAGCTGAAGCTCTGTGCGGGCTTTACTGTCAATACTGTTTTTGTATTCGTGCTTGGGATAGTTTAATGCCATGTAAAAGTATTTTTTAGCAGCATCGTAGTTCTTTTGATCTTTAGCGATGTAGCCAAGTTGCAACGCTGAGTTTGCTCCAAAATACCAGGGATTATCACGCGTCATATCAATACTTTGCTGATAGAATATTTTGGCGGCAGCAATTTCACCTGTGCGATGTGCCAGCCTCGCTTTGCGATAATAGTATTCGGTTTGATCTTTTACGCTCGTCAGATCCTTGGGGGTAATGCTGCTCAGAACGGTAGCGGCTTCTTTATAATATCCGCCATCGGTACTGAATCTTACTTTGAGTAGTTTTTTGTTGGGAAGGGTAGCCTCTTCTAATTGTTTGGCCGCATAGCGATCTGGTTCGGCTTTATCACTTCCAGTAATTTTTGCTTTTTCAAAATTGGACTTAGCGGACTTTGTATCGTCCAGCAACCAATAACATAATGATATTTTGAAATAGGAGTCTTTCTTAAAGCTTTGGCTAGGAAAATTTTTAATAAAGTGATGATATAATTCAATGGACTTTGAGTACTCACCTTTCTGCAATAGAATCTCAGCATGCAGGTAGTCTATGTAGTGCACGGGCAGACTACCAGGAGAAGAATCGATATCGTGTATAAGCGCCAGCGCCTCTTGACTACGACCGTCTTTAATAAGCATGTTCACGCCTATGAATAACAAGAGCTTGTTATTGGGCTGATCCTTCAAACACAGATTGATACCTTGTGCCGCTTCAGCAAATTGTTGATTGAGAAAACCTTTAACGGTATAAAATAGCATCGTTGCCTCCAGGCTGAGGGAAGACCCTGAATTCCGTAGGTCAGTAAGTTGCTTTTGACCTGTTGTTACAGAACCTTTCATGCCAAGCAATGAAACAAACCACTGGTATTTTTCAGGCACAGAACCGACCATCACCTGAATGACTCCGCTCGTTTTTTTAATGGGAGCGAAAGAGGGATATTTTTTCAGGCAATCTAAGGTGAGCTGGTAGGCTTTTCGAATGGCAAACACCGCATTGATTTCCTGGTTAAGATTCAAATAGCAGAAGCCCCGCTGAAGTGTAATCTCGGCTTGCAAGAATAGGGTCTCCGCATTTTGGGGAAGACTTTCGATGTATTTTAATCGCTCTTTAAAGTTCTGGTCCACTTTCACAAAACCTTCGTGATTCTCCGTGATCAAAATATCAATAGTCTCATTCAGACTTTGCAAATAGAGTTTATGTAATTCATTGCTGCGGCTTTTGGCGAGTATCTCATTGGCTTTTTCTGGCCGCAGATTGATAATTAACTGATAGGCCTTCTGTAGTTCCGGATCAAACTTCCAGATCAGATCGGTAGATTTTGCGGAAAGGGATAATAAAAAAAGGCAAGCGATAACGCCTACCTTTTTTAGTGTCATTATGTGCGTGATTTTATTCAACCTTTTTTGTTGCTCGTTTTACCGGAGCCGCTTTTTTTGGTTTAGGTTCTTCCTCCATAGAGCCTAAATCAACATCAGCTAAAATCCGACCTGAATGTTCGTCAATTACAATTTTCTTTTTCTCACGGATCTCAGCAATTTTTTGAGGAGGGATGATAATGTTACACCCTTCGGCAGCACCACGAACAACTCTCACCACAGCAAGACCATTTGAAAGACTGCTTCTTAAACGATTATAATGCTTCAATAGTTTATCTTCAATCTTCTTTGTCGCCTTTTCTCTTTCGGTCAAGAGTTTTTTCTCTTCTTCCTGACTTTCGTTAAGGATGTTATCAAGTTCACCCTTTTTGTTTGCCAGATCTTCCTCTCTCTCTTTGATAAACTTTTCAATCGTGCTGATCTCAGCCTTTTTTGCGTCTATCTTATCTTTAGATTCTTTAATCCGCTTTTCGCATATCAGAACTTCAAGTTCCTGCAGCTCGATTTCTTTCGTAATGGCCTCAAACTCACGGTTGTTCTTGACATTCTTCTGCTGCTCGTTATACTTCTTAACAAGTTTTTCAGCCTCCTTTATACCTTCTTTGTTCTTCTTTATGGAATCCTCTAATTCCTTCAAATCAGCCTCAAAACGAGACATTCTGGTACGATATCCCTCCATTTCATCTTCCAGGTCCTGAACTTCGTCAGGGAGGTCTCCGCGGAGTTTCTTTAGTTCATCTAATTTTGAATCTATAGACTGGAGTTTCACCAAGGCTTCTAATTTCTGTGCAACTGTTTGATTTTCCATTACTTATAAATAGCTTATTGGATTAGTGAAGGTTTCCGAAAAAATGATTGCAAAAGTATGGAATTTTTCCGTTAAAAACTCATATAACAGCTCTTTCGTAAATTGTTCACTTTCATAATGCCCTATATCGGCAATCAGAATTTTACCTTCTGCATCAAAAAACTCATGATACTTAAAATCTGCCGATACGAAAACATCAGCCCCCTTTGCAATGGCCGTTGGGAGTAGAAAACTTCCTGACCCACCACAGATAGCCACTTTTTTAATTTTCTTTTCTGGAATAGTAGTATGCCTGATCATGGAAACATTCATTTTACTTTTTATCGCATTCAAAAAGTGAAGAGGTTCTTCAGCCTCCGGCAACTCACCCATTATTCCTGCACCCACTTCCTGATTGGTATTCTCTAATCGACTCAGATAATACGCTACTTCTTCATAAGGATGATTCTTTCTGAGAGCAGAAAGAACCTGGCCTTCCAGATGCGAGGGTAGAATTACTTCAATGCGAATTTCGTCAGCGCGCTTAAGTCTACCCATTTCGCCATGATAGGGCTTGGCATCTCCGGTTGGCATGAAGGTGCCTTCACCGGTTAACCTGAAGCTGCAACTTTTATAGTTTCCAATATTTCCAGCCCCGGCTTCATGAAGATCAGCGATGACTTGCTCGGCATTTTCCTTTGGAATGAAGGTGACCAGTTTACTCAGCGTGTTTCTTTTAGGAAGAAGGATAGTCAGATTATGTAACCCGATTTTGTCAGCAACTTTTTTGTTAACACCGCCAATCACATTGTCGAGGTTAGTATGAATGGCATAAATCGCAACATCGGATTTAATTGCTTTAATGATGACTCTTTCCACATAGGTTTGGCCCGTGAGCCTCTTGAGCCCTTTAAAAAGTATAGGGTGATGTGCAACTATGAGATTGCAGTTTTTTATAATCGCCTCATCCACCACTTGTTCAGTGCAATCCAGTGTTACCAAAATACCCTGTACGGCCTCGTTTACATTTCCTGTAATCAGTCCGCTGTTGTCATAGTCTTCCTGCAAACTTCGGGGGGCAAGAATTTCTAAGTAGGATGTAACATCTTTTATCGTCACCGTTGCCATCGATTATGTACTTTTGACCAAAAATAACGAAAGATAGCGGGACCGCTTTATGTTTGTTTTCAAGTATCTGTTATGGCCTTTTGCCTGGCTTTATGATCTGGCCACATGCATTCGTAATTATCTCTACGATATAGGGCGTAAAAAATCTTTTGAATTCGACACCGTTGTTATCAGTATAGGCAACCTTAATGTAGGTGGCTCGGGAAAGACTCCAATGGTTGAGTACCTGATTAGGTTGTTGGCCGATCGTTACCAATTAGCCACCCTTAGTCGCGGATATGGACGAAAAACACAGGGCATTCGAATTTCATCAGAATCGGATAACGCCCGAACAATAGGGGATGAACCCTTTCAACTATCAAGGAAGTTTGACGGTATTATAAAGGTCGTGGTGGGTGAGGAAAGAGCTTTGGCGATACCAACTATTCTTCATCAGTTTCCACAAGTCCAGATTATCCTGATGGACGATGCCTTTCAACATCGTGCTGTAAAGCCACAGTTCTCTATTTTAGTCACAGACTATGAAAAACCTTTTTATAAAGATTTATTACTGCCTTATGGCCGCTTGCGCGAAGCAAGGAAAGGTGCGTGTCGTGCGGATGTAATTGTAGTGACCAAAGCGGATAGAATAAGTGAACTTGAAATGGAGATCATGATCAACAGTATTCAGCATGTAGTGGGGAAAAAACCTATATTTTTTTCAGGGCTGGATTATCAGGAACCTCTTCCGATTCATCATCAGAATCCCATCAATAAGAAAGTGGTTTTGGTATCTGGCATTGCAAAAAATACGCATTTCGAAAAAGAGGTTTCTAAGTTATATAAAGTAGTCAAGCACTTTCGTTTTGAAGATCATCATGTGTATAGCGATCAAGACATTCAACGAATACATCAAAGTGCCAATGAATGGCAAGTCGACTCCATACTCACCACCGAAAAAGATATGGTTAAACTAATTGCACCCCAATTGCTACCTTTGTTGCAAAATAAAAATTGGTTTTATCTTCCCGTGAAGTCAGTGTTCCTGAAAGATGGAATTCGTTTTGATGAAATGATCATTCACATGGTAGAGGATAAAATTCAGAAACTTTCAACCGTGAGAAATTCTGAAACAGGTAATTAATCATTGAACTACAGACCTATTTTACGCGTGCTTTCCAGAAAAATCATACTTGTAGTTTTTGCTTTATTGGGCAACCTCGTTTTACTCGCCCAGGATCCTGCGCCTGTTAAAAAACCGCAAGAGGTCAAAGTCAAAGAACGTCAACCTATTCCTGCTGATCAAAAGACTGGCCAACAACCACAACAGAAAAATGAGCAGCAACCGACCCGGCAGGGAAAGGGCTCCCAGATTGTTGACGACTCCACCAAGAACGTATATGGTCCAACAACCACTCTATGGATTTCAGAGAGTGAACTCTTTCTCAATAAGAAGAACTATCATCCTCTGGATACCAATTTATCTAACTATCACAGGTGGACATACGTGCAGCGATTCAAAAATTTTTATCAGGATCTCGGCACGATGGGCACCGCTTTGAATCCAGTGTTTACTCCCACTTCAGAAACGATAGGCGCCACACCTGGATATTCTGTTTATAGTCCATACTATGATACAGAAGCACCTGTTTACTTTGATACAAAATCGCCTTATACCAGTTTCCGTTTGGTTTGGGGTGGCAATGGGCGTGCTATAAGTAGAATTGAATACAGCCGTAATATTAACCCACGATGGAACTTTGGGTTTAATTACAGACCCTTGTTGGTGGATAAGCAACTGCAGCGCAGAAAAGGAGTTAGGCAAACCATTAGTCATTATTATGATTTGTATTCAAGCTATAAATCAAAGAACGATCGATACCTGCTCTTATTTAATTTCAGGCGAATACGACATCGGGTAAATGAAAACGGAGGGATCTTACTGGTCAATGATACTACGACTAACGCGTATTACGATCCCAATGCCCAGCCTTATTTAGTTGCCGCTCAGTCGGGAGAGAAAAAGATTGCGATGCATCTATTTCAGCAATTTCAATTAGCTTCTCCGTTTCAGTTATATCATCGTTTAGACATTACTAAACAAATCAACCGCTTCATAGATGAAAAGGATTCTGAGACGAATTATAATGAGTACTTCTCGTTTACTAATCCCGATGCAGACATTAATACGGAAGATGTTTCTGACGAAGTTGAATTTAAAGCCATGGTGAACGAGGTGGGCATGAAGGGTAATGCCGCTTTTTTGTTTTACAATTTTTACTACAAGCTAAGAAACTACAGTACCTATAACCAGTACGTAGATGAAACTCAGCTGTCTTTTAAAAATGATGGTATCGAAAGTTATGTTGGAGGTAAGATCGCATTTCAGTTTGATTCTTTGAGTGAGCTGTCAGCCAATGCGGAATATTTATTGGATGGAAATTACCGTCTTCAGGCTGAGCTTAATACTCCGTGGCTCGATGCAAAAGGGATGAGTATACTTGCAAAACCAGGCTTTTTGCCACAGGCTTATCGCGGAAGCCATAACTCCTGGGTGAATGATTTCTCTAATACGTTTTCAAATCAGTTGGAAGGCTTTATAAAAGTGAAATGGGGAAGCTTGTTTATTTCTCCAGGGGCACGCTACACCGTTTTAAATAATTACATCTACTATAAGGAGAACAACGTTGTTGGTCAGCAATCGGTATTGCCGATACAGTCATCAGGAAATCAACAGGTGTTTTCTCCTGAATTAAGGATGGAGCTTCGGTTTTTTAAGAATTTTTATTTACGACCACAGATCATTTATTCAGCAGTTCTTAAAAATGATGACAATGCTTTGCGCATACCGGAGTGGTTTGCCAATGGGCAGCTTGCATACGAGAACATGATGTTCAAAAACAACATGCAAGCCCAAATTGGATTTGATTTTCATTGGAGGTCGTCCTATACCGCTTTAGGTTATGATCCGGCTATCCAGCAATACTATGTTCAGAATAGCTTTATAAGTCAAGCCTATCCTTTGGTGGATGTTTTTTTTAACGGGAAGTTTAAGCGCGGCAGATTTTTCTTCAAATACCATAATCTTGTTCAGGCTTTTACCAGCAAGGGATATTTGATCACTCCGGGCTACATAGGTCAACCCAATGTTATGGACTTTGGATTTGATTTAATTTTGTTTGATTAATGGAAAAGCATGTGTTGGGTCTCGCACTGCCCACCGATCCGCGATGG
>JANOUH010000277.1:0-13246 GCA_031416795.1 Cytophagales bacterium
CCTCAGTCGATATGATGGCTATAACTTTAAGATATTTAAGCACAACCCAAATGATTCCTCCCGCTCGGCTTTGAATTTTGAACTAGGCGTGCTGAATACCGATGGCGAAGGATCGGTGTGGATTACTGAGCATCATCATCCCGACACCGGTGATCCATTTATTTTGGTGAAGTACGACCACAAGAAGGATTACTTTAGAAAATATTTGCTCGACTTAGGATATGCCAATGTTAGCAGGTTGAAATTCGAGCGCAAAGGAAAGTTACTTTGGTTGGGGACTTATGGCGATGGCCTGTTTAGTTTCGATCCGGAGCAAAATAAAATTGTTCACTATGCCAACCACCATCCTGATACATTAACACAACACTACTACAATTCAATTTTGGGCATCAGCGACCGGGAATCTTATTTACTGTTAGCCACCCGCCTCGGTCTTTGGAAATTTGACAAAACGACAAAGACATTCAGTCGGCCTGTTAGTAACCCGAAGGACACTACTTTACTCTTTTCCAGCACACTGAATGTTCTCACCGATTGGCCGGATTATAACTATAATGATGCTTGGGTAGTTGCCCCCCAGGAGCATGCAATGGTTCGCTTTGATGAGAACTTGTCAGTTCTGCAAAAAATTAATCTTCCAGATGGTTTTTTTAAAGGATGGAATTACACTCGATACGAGCGGGACAAGGAAGGAATGTTTTGGTTTTTGCGTAATAACGAACTAGTACGATTCAATCCAAAAGACAGCACATTTACTCAAATAGAAACCATAAAGTCAGGTTTGTCACATGTGTTTTCAGATCGGGATGAAAACCTTTGGGTGGCTACCGAAAAAGGTGTCGGCAAAATGCCCAAGCGAGCTTTAGCGTTTAATAACTTTAACACCAGCTTAAATAACATCGGTCTGTTTCGGGAAAATGAAACAGATTACATCGTAGCATCTCAGACGTCAGCACAAGGGGAAATAACTGACGTTGCTATCGCACCCCTTACTTCTGTTACCGAAACGCTAAAATTTAAAACCGTGTTGAATTCGGTAAGCGCACTTTCAATAGAATCATTTTTCCAGGGCAGAAATAATTTATGGCTTGCAATTCTGGATAATGGTGTTGACAGAGAATCGCGGGTGATTGGTTTGCCCATTGATGCCAGCACAGGTGGACTGAAGTCGGATCCACTCATTACTCTCTATCATGACCAAGGCGTCAATAATACATTTGTTGTCGGAGTTGTTTCTGTTTTAGAAGATGTTAATAGTGATCTATGGATGGCCTATCGCAGTGGCGCTGTTGATAAGGTGACATTGAAATTACCGGACGTTAAAAAATCGGTTAATCATTTTAAATTTAATAATAAGGCTCGTCACTTTTTTCCGCATAAGGGAAGATTCTTTTGGATCATCAGCAATGAAAGTCTGGAATTGATCGACCCGGGTCCGTTCCCAAGTGCTAATGCCGGAAAAGTTATTTACTCACTGGAAGTAAAAGAATTGCCCTTTACTATGGCGAGAGAGTCTGACAGTACCATTCTCGTAGGTACGCAGTTAGGGCTTTACAGACTCTTTGAGAGGCCTAACGGTTTTCAATTTGATAGAACTCCATTATGGAATAAGACAGAAGTAAAGGGAATTCAAATTGATAGTCTGGGCCGAGCCTGGCTGAGGATTTCCGATGGGCTTGTTTGTTATGACGGCCGGAGAAATACTTCAACAGAGTTCACTAAGAAAGATGGCATAGAGCACACCGGTGACCCTAACATTGGCCGCATTTTCAAATCCCGAAATAACTTGATCTTCATGAGCGACCTGGAAGGAATTTCCATTTTCGATCCTCAGTCGTTTAAAGTTAACCAGGTGATGGTGAGCGTTGCCCTTACCACATTGAGTGTAAACAACGAGGCCATCCGCGTAAATAGTGAAGCGGATGACTTTACGATTAGCAGTGATATTTCAGTTTTGGAAGAGTTGACATTGGATTACCTCCATAACAACTTTACATTGGAATTCTCCGCCATGGAGATGACTGCCCCGGAGAAAAACCTTTATCGTCACAAATTGGAAGGCTATGATAACGATTGGATTGAAACAAATTACAAAAATAGAACGACTTCATACACGAATCTTCCTTCGGGTACCTATACTTTTCGTGTTAAAGCTTCCAACCATCATGGCGTTTGGAGTGATAACGAAAGAACTTTAAAAGTGATAATACTTCCTCCTCCCTGGCGCACATGGTGGGCGTACACCATTTATATCCTGACGTTCCTACTTGCCTTGCGTGCTTATAGCAAGTGGCGTGAAAGAAATATAAAGCGGGAGAAAGATAACCTGGAAATCAAAGTGAAGGAAAGAACGCATGAATTATTATCCACCCAATCTCAGCTCATCCAATCCGAAAAGATGGCCAGCCTGGGTGAACTTACCGCGGGCATTGCGCATGAAATACAAAACCCGTTGAACTTTGTGAATAATTTTTCGGAGGTGAATACGGAGTTGATTGATGAATTGGAACAAGAAGTGAACAAAGGAAATCTGGAGGAGGTAAAATTATTGACAAAGGATATTAAAGAGAATGAGCAAAAAATTAATCACCATGGCAAGCGAGCTGGAGATATTGTAAAAAGCATGCTGCAACACAGTCGCACCAGCAGTGGAGTGAAAGAACCAACCAACATCAATGCGTTGGCCGATGAATATTTGCGGTTGGCATATCATGGCTTACGGGCGAAGGACAAAAGTTTCAATGCCACCATGAAAACTGATTTTGATGAAACGATTGGTAAAATCAACGTTGTTCCGCAGGATATCGGAAGAGTAATATTGAATTTGATTACGAATGCGTTTTATGCGGTGAATGAGAAGCAGAAGCATGCTTCGACAGGCCTGTCTGCACGCCAGGCAGGCTCAGTGGGACAGCAGTATGAACCCACCGTTTCGGTGAGTACAAAAAAGAGTGGTGACTATGTGTTGATTTCGGTTAAAGACAATGGTAATGGCATTCCACAAAAAGTGCTAAACAAGATCTTTCAACCATTCTTCACAACCAAACCCACAGGACAAGGCACAGGGTTAGGCTTGTCCCTGAGTTATGATATTGTGAAAGCCCACGGTGGGGAACTAAGCGTGGAGACCCTGCCAGCCGAAGCGGCAGCGCAGTCAGGCAAAGAGGGGGAAGGCGCTACCTTTATTATTACACTTCCTGCAAAGCAGACAGGTGCAGCGAAATGATTGCAATCAAATCAAAATTGCTTAATATTTCATGATCATTTTTTGCCAAATGCTTTTAAACCCAGATTATGTATTAGAAAAAATAGCCCCGACATTTATGTCGGGGACAAATTAAAACGAGCCAAATACTATTTCATTTATTTCCCCCCGACCTTCAGATCGGGGCTATTGCATAATCTGGGTTAAAAAGATGAAAGTAAAAAGCCGAGCTAATACTGGCATTTTCTTTTTCCAGGAAGCTGTAACCATTTTGGTAACATTTAACTATCTTTGTAAAAATGAGAGTTATCGCTGTAAAGACTTTAAAACAGTTCATCAGGGACTATCCTAAATCAAAACAAGCAATACTTTCCTGGTATGAGGAGGCTGAAAAAGCGGAGTGGGGAAGTCCCAATGATCTAAAAAAGTATTACCACCAGGCATCTATAATTTCAGATAAGCGAGTGGTTTTTAATTTACATGGGAACACCTTTCGGTTGGTTGTGGATATAGAATACAGATTAAAAATAATTTTTGTTGTATGGTTTGGTACTCATGCGCAATACGATAAAATTGATGTAAAAAAGATTACTTATGATAAAGCCAGTAAAAAATAACCATCAGTATGAATTGGCACTAGGCCGTATTTACGCTTTGATGCAGAAGGAACTTAAAGTAAACTCACCTGAATCAGATGAACTTGAAATCTTATCCGTCTTGGTAAAGGAATATGAACATACTCATTTTCCAATGCCGAAGCCCAAACCGCTCGATGCTATCAAATTCAGGCTGGAGCAGAAAGAAATGTCTGAAAGCGAACTTTCTGAAATTCTCGGAAACAGGTCACGTAAGTCAGAAATTTTGTCGGGTAAAAGAAAATTAAGCCTGGCAATGATCCGCAAGCTTAATGAAGTATTAAATATCCCAGCCGAAGTCTTGATACAAGCGTATTGACCAGGTCAATAATAGAAAGTTAAGAGTTCTGTATCTTTTTAATTCCTATATAAAGTATCTCGTTTCTTACCAGGCCATTTCGCTGCGCTTTCGCTTCGTTGAGTTCATAAGCAAAGCGGCTGGCTTCTGCTCTTAATCCACTTCGTTCAATACGTTTGGCATAATCCTTTCCAAACATTCTCACGTGATCATCCTGACCAAATACTTTTTCACGCTCGCGCGGATTGGTGATCGATGCGTCTTCGAATGTTATATCGGGAACCGGTGAGAAAAATGGCACTTGCATCACGGCAAATCCTCCGGGCTTAAGCACACGGCATATTTCGCTCATGGCTTTAATATCATCCTGCACATGTTCCAATACATGATTACAAAGCACCACATCAAAATGATTTTCCGGAAAAGGAATTTCATGAATGTCCATTTTCACCTTAGCCAATGGTGATTCAATATCCGCGGTGATGTATTTTTCTCCATGCTGCTTTTCAAATGGTTTCATAAAACAAGGCTCCGGTGCGATATGCAGCACATCCAGTTTTTCAGAAAAGAAATTTGTTTTCTCTTTTAAGTAAACCCAGATCAACCGGTGCCGCTCCAGGCTCAGGCAATGGGGGCAAAGTGCATTTTGCCTTGGATTGATTCTGCCGTAGGGCAAAAACTTCCGGTAATGATGACTGCATATCGGGCATTCCACCTGGTTGCCTGCATAAAATACTCCGAGGGTTTTAAGGCCTATTCCGGTGAACAGTTGCAAGTACTTGCGGGGAACATACCGGATCAGGAGGGAAATGATTTTTTTCATCGGCCGCAAAGATAATAGCAGAAGGTGGTTTCCTCATTTTCACGGCTGTAGTCTTGCGATGTGATGTAATTGGGTATTCCATATATATCCCAGAAGGAAACTGTAATTCACTAATTTTACACACAATTAGTTCAAATAGTGTGATATATTTCACATTTTTGTAATTAAATATGTGATAATGATCTTCAGAAGAGAGTTAGAGATTCATTTAACCGCGTGGAAAAATAAGAAGGTACGCAAGCCTTTATTATTAAAAGGAGCCAGGCAAGTGGGAAAAACTTCGCTGCTAAAAGCGTTTGGCAAACAAGCTTTTGAAAGTGTGGCTTATTTCAATTTTGATGAGCAGCCCGAATTAAAGCAGTTCTTTGAACAGACCAAAGATGTAAACAGACTGCTGGATAATCTTTCTCTGGTGCATGGCTCAACTATTAAACCTGAAGCAACATTCCTGATCTTCGATGAAATCCAGGAATGTAAACCCGCACTAAACGCATTAAAATACTTCTGTGAAAATGCCCCGCAGTATGCCATTGCCGGGGCTGGATCTTTACTGGGCATTACCTTAAACAATCATGAATCATTTCCAGTGGGCAAAGTAGAGTTCATGGAGGCTTATCCGCTAACTTTTTTAGAGTTTCTTGAAGGAGCCGATGCGCCATTGGCCAGTTATGTTCGTGCCCTGGAATATCATCAACCTATTCCTGATATCTTCTACAACATGTTATTGGAAAAATTTAAGCAATACTTTATTTCAGGTGGAATGCCAGAAGCGGCAAGAAGACTGTTGGAAAACAAAGCCGTAGATGGAACCCAGCAGGTATTGAGCGATATTTTAAAAGCCTATGAATTGGATTTCTCCAAGCATGTTCAAACAAAGGACCTTACCAAGATCAACCTGATCTGGCAATCCATACCCTCTCAATTAGCAAAGGAAAATAAAAAGTTTCTCTATCAGGCAGTGAAGACAGGTGCGAGGGCACGGGAATATGAAGATGCCTTGCGCTGGTTAGAGCAGACAGGATTAGTTTATAAAGTGTACCACTGCAAAAAACCAAATGTGCCACTTTCTGCATATGATGATTTGTCGGCATTTAAGATATATCTGCTGGATGTTGGCCTGCTGAGAAGAAAATCTCAACTGCATCCGTCCGCATTCAAAGATGGCAGCCGGTTTTTTACGGAATTCAAAGGAGCGCTTACTGAAAATTATGTATTGCAAAGTCTGGTTCCACAGTTTGAAATGATTCCCCGTTACTGGACTTCTGCTGGAAAAGCGGAAGTGGATTTCTTAATTCAACATGAAAATGAAATCCTCCCGGTTGAAGTAAAGTCAGATGAAAATGTAAGAAGCAAAAGCCTGGCATGGTATGGACAGGAATTTCACCCTACCCTTAAAATCCGGTATTCCCTGAAGAACCTCGAATACAGAGATGGCTTAATTAACATTCCTTTATTTCTGATTGACCGGACAAAAGATTTTATCACAGAAATTATTTGAACCATGACTACCGCAACTTTGTCCTTTACTTGGATCAGGATCATAAAACTTTCATAATCTCCGCCTTCAACCCCTCTACATCATCGGCTTTCAAATCATAGGTCTTATCTTCCCCTCCGCATTTTCTGCGGAGCTTTAAAATGATCTTTCCCTGCCCGTCCGGCAGGCGTTTTCTTTTCGATAGCGGCCAATTAATTTACAGCCTTCCGGGTAATCAGCCACATCAACAAAAATGATTTGTGAATCAATTCCTTTACTTGAAACTTCATTCAACGATTCGTAGATCAATTTCCCTAATCCCAATACATCTTCCAACTCATTCTCATCCCGAAATTAATTGTGCATCAGGTCATTTTTGTAATTTACTTTAAACGTCATACCTTTATTAACAAGCTCAAATATCCTATTGATGAAACCTAACCATCCAATTATAAGGGTACTATGCGTCACTGCATTGTTATTGATGGCCGCGCTCTCTGCTTTTGCACAGCAACAAAAATACGCCCTGGTTATTGGCGCACAAAATTATACTTCATTACCTCCTCTTCGCAATTCGCTGACGGATGCTAAAGATTTGTCCAGCGTCCTCAGGGCAAAAGGATTTAAGGTAGAGACCCTTCTTGACCCTAAGACTAACCGGGAAATCAAGGATGCTATCATTCGGTACAAGACTGCCATGCAAGACGTAGCAGGAGGCGTTGGTATCATTTTCTACGCGGGCCACGGTATGCAGTTTGAAGGTAACAATTACATAATACCCACTACTGCAAAACTCGAATTATCCAGTGATCTGGATGACCAATGTCTGAAGATGAATGCGCTGATGTCTGTATTGAACTCAACGAATAAGTCTTTGAATATTCTATTCCTTGATGCCTGCAGGACGATACCGAGTTTCAACCGCGATTCTGAACAGGGCTGGACGAAAGTGAATGCTCCAAGGGGTTCCATTATCGTTTTCGCATTTCCGATGTGCTTAAACGGGTAAAGCAAGATGTGTTTATTGCATCCGAAGAAAAACAACTACCTTCTCTGGAAGATAATTCTATTGGTGGCGATTTCTTTTTCACCCCGGGCACAACCGCCACTCAACCCATTACTCAGAAAATTGTAAAAACCGAGCCTGTTTATGTAGCATCCGTAACAACTGCCTTTGATTATGGCTATGGCACAGCAGATGCGCCTACGGTTACTGTGGGCACACAAGAGTGGCTTGGTAAAAATCTGAACGTAGACCATTTTGCCAATGGCGACCCAATACCCGAAGCAAAAACAGAAGAAGAATGGAAGCGTGCAGGCGAAAATAAACAACCGGCATGGTGCTATTACAATAATGACCCCGCGAACGGGCCCAAATATGGCCGGTTCTACAACTGGTATGCGGTGAACGACCCTCGCGGCCTTGCGCCCAAAGGGTGGCATGTGCCAAGCGATAGTGAGTGGGACATTATAATAAAACACCTTGCTGGCAATAGTGCCGAAGTCAATAAACCTGTGACCGCAGGCAATTTTACTATTTATACCACTGACGCGGTGGGCACTTTGTTGAAAAGTACAAGCGGTTGGAATGAAAACGGAAACGGAAATAACAACAGCGGTATTGCAGGCCTTCCGGGTGGCTACCGAAATACCTTTGGCACATTCAACGACCTTGGTAAGTCCGGTTACTGGTGGAGTTCTTCAGAGGGCAATGCTCACAATGCCTGGTCCCGCTACCTGGACTATGGCAATGGCATTGTGTACAGGGACTTTAACTATGAGGGTAGTGGTTTTTCTGTTCGTTGCCTCAGGGATTGAATTATTTGGTTATTTGACTATTTGATAATTTTTAAAGACCCGCGAAGCGGGCAATTTTTTTTTGAGCCATGAGCATGCACTATGATTTGCCGGTTTACAAAGCTTGCTATGATTTGTTGATGGAGGTACCAAGAGAATATGCCATATTTTGCTAATCGTACAAAAGGCAATTTTTATACTGCCATTCAAAAGCAATATTATATAGTCACACAACCCTGACCCCATAGTCGTAACCATTAAGTACTCAGTCGTCAACGGTATGGATATTTAATACAATTAGTTTAATATTTCTAAACCTGTTTCCGATTTGATTAACCAACTCATGAGTCTGTCCCTGGGCAAATGAATACTATTTGGTTGATGCCTAATATGCCAAATAAGATCCTAAGTAAATTCATCCATCTAAATAGAACTTTTACCCCACCATCTTCATCTTAAACCCGAAACCTGTTAAAACTCTCAAAATTTCCGGAAATTAGAGCCTGATGCCTGCCGAAACTTTACCTGACATAGCTATGATGCATTCCGATACCCTGGTCGCCCGGGCCCGCGAAGGGGATAAGAATGCCCAGGGAAAGCTGGTGCAGATGTGGTATAAGCGGATTTATAATTTCGGCTATAAGTTCTTCTTCGACCACGACCTGGCCATGGAGGTAGCGCAAAAGACGTTCATCAGTATGCACCGGAATATTGAGGGACTCCAGGAGACCACACGATTCAAATCATGGCTGTATACGATCGCTGTTAATAATTGTCGCGAGGAGTTAAGAAAACGTAAAGCCACCAGGTCGGTGTCTATACATGATCTCAGGCCCGGTGAAAGTGAAGAGAGTTATCGGTGGGAGGCGAGCAGTAGTCGCAGGGAAAATCCGGAGAAACAATTGCGACACAGTGAACTGTCAGACTTGCTGCAGCAATGCCTGATGGAACTGAGTGCTGAGCAACGTGAAGTGGTGATCATGAAAGAGTACGAGGGGTTGAAGTTTCGCGAGATCGCGGAGACGCTGAATATCTCGGAGAACACCGTGAAGTCAAGAATGTATTATGGGTTGGATGGGTTGAAGAAGATTTTGGAGAGCAAGAATATCACAAAAGAAACCATTGGTTATGAATTATAAACCGGATGAAGGCACACTGATCGCTTACCTATATGGTGAGCTCGATGCCGCAGAATCAGAAAAAGTGATAGAGTATCTTAATCAGCATCCTGAAGAATTGAAAACCCTTCAGCAGTTGGCTGATGTGGGCAAGGTGATGAAGCATGTTCAGGATAAAGAGGTGATTGCTCCACCCATCTTTGGTGATGTGCCTGGTAAGCAAGTTCATTTCTGGCAAAGCAGCTCTTTCAAAACCATGATGAGTATTGCCGCTTCATTCATTTTAATATTGGTGGCAGCAAGATTGATCGGGCCGGAGATCACCTACTCAAGTGGTGAGTTGAGAATCAGCTTCAACGATTCGAAAAAGATCGAACAGGTTGTGCCACCTACACATGAATCTCTTACTTCAATGCAGGTTCAGGAGATGATCAACTCATCGCTCAATAAAAACAACCAGGTGATTGCAGCAGGGTGGGAGGATAATCAAATGAAGATCAATCAATCCATTAAGACCAGTTTTGCAGCTAATTCCAATAAAATTGATGAGCTCATGAAAGTGACTTCACAAGCATCACAGGATCAGGTGCGCACGTTTGTGGCCAGCTTGCAGGAAGATAATCTGAAATTGATGAAAGACTATCTGCAACTTTCTTCCAACGAGCAGAAGACGTATGTGGAGGCATTGCTGGTTGATTTTTCAAAATATCTGCAAGAGCAACGCAAGCAAGACTTTCAATTGTTTCAAACGCGCATGAGCAGCATCGAGAAAAATACAGATCAGTTTAAACAAGAGACCGAGCAGATTTTAGCTACGATCATTTCTAACCCTGATGCAACCATCAGGAAAGTAAACAACTATTAAAACAATTTTTATGAAAATACGAGATAGATTTTTTGTGCTGATAGCCATCATTTTTTCATTCGCATTACAAGCCAGTGCTCAAAGTAAAATAGACGAAGGTCGCATGGACCGCGATATTGAAGTGGCAGAAAATATATTGAGCACGTTAATTAAACAGCAATTTGAGAAGCGTTCATTTTTCCCCGTGGAAATCAATGGTGAGTATCGCGAAGGTTTTGGAGTAACCTTCCGCTTGCCCTATGAATTGAATGGACCTATGATTTGGAATTTAGGTGGTCAGGCACCTGGAGTTAGCATGTTGGATGGTAATTCGTTTACCTACTCCTTCAACTTTTCTTCTGGTGAGGAGGCTGAATTGGCGCGCATCATCGATGAAGAAGGCAGAACAAAAACTGAAACAGTGCGAAGCACAGGTCGTGCAAAGGCGGCATCCTCGCGCAGAGTGAATGTGGATAGCATTCGCGAGGCATCGTCAAACAAAATTATTGATGCGTGCAAAGATTTTCTTGCCAACTATGGAGACTTGATTACGCAACTGCCCGCCAATGAAAAAATCATCATCACCAACCGGGGTGAGGGCGAGCGTATCTGGTATGGTGCATTTGTAAATGGATCAAAGCCTAGTTATATGTCGTTGGAAGTGACAAAGGCAGATGTTACTTCCTACAAGCAAGGTAAGTTGACTAAAGATCAATTGGATAGCAAGATTAAAGTGATCAACAGTGTCATGGATGATGAATTGCAACCTGACCTGGAATTACTAACCAGTATTTTCAATCGCTTGTATCGCCAGGATTTATCGAAGACTTTCTTTACGGAAGAAAACGTCTACTATGAACGAATGAAGGATTACGGTGTCATCTATTACATGGAGGTGTATTCCAGCAATCAGAGTGAATTCAATAGACGCTACATCATGCCTACGGTTGGCCTCGAGGATTTGGACCAGGCTGCCCGCGATAAAAAAGTGAAGGAATTATATCCTCAATTTGAAAAGGATATTAAAGAAGACATCCTGGAGTATGGACGAACCGTGAAGAGTTTGAATCCTGAAGAGTCATTAATATTTAACATCAAATTAACCCGGTGCGAGGGCTGTGATATCCCCTCTTCATTGGAGATATCGGTGAAGGCCAATGTGTTGAAGGATTATGCGTCCGGAAAGCTGAGTAAAGATGCCGCGTTGGGCAAGTTCAGTACAAAAAAGGGGGCTGCTCAATAAATTATAAAAAGAGTGGGAGAACCTCGTTCTTTCACCTTTAATTATATCATTTCCTGTTTTTATTCGTTTCGGTGTAACCTTGAGGGCACTTTCAGAGTAGATATAAAATCTGAGACCTCACTTTTAGACCTATACTTAAATACCCAACCCCCGCCTATGAAACGCAAAATACTATTTGGAACAGGCATTATCATCGTCTTGCTCGTTGGATATTTTGTGGTGAGGGGAAACAAAAGCAACGAAGCCGCCTCCATCATGGCTACTGTAAAGAAAGGACAATTTCGGGTTGATATCGAAACAACCGGAGAACTGGAAGCAAAGAACTCCGTGAAGATATTAGGACCGCAGTCACTGCGCAATTTTCAGATTTGGCAGGTGACCATTCAGAATATCATCGATGAGGGCACGGTGGTAAAGAAAGGTGACTGGATTGCCACGCTGGATCGATCTGAATTTCAAAATAAGTTTACGGCAAAACAGATTGAACTGGATAAGGCAAACTCAAAGTTCAACCAAACACAATTAGATACCACTCTTGTCCTCCGTCAATCACGCGATGAGTTAATCAACCTGAAGTATGCTGTAGAAGAAACTGGCATTGTGTTGGAGCAATCCAAGTTTGAACCACCGGCCACGATCAAGCAAGTTGAAATCAACATGGAAAAAGCGAAACGTGCTTATCAACAGGCGTTAGAGAATTATAAAATCAAGAAGAACCAGAACATTGAAAAGATGCGCGAGGTGAATGCCGAGTTGCGCAAGGTGCAATCGGAATTTGAAAGCATGACCCAAGTGCTGGCATCCTTTGATGTACTCGCACCAGAAGATGGAATGGTGATCTATGAAAAAGGGTGGGATGGGAAACCCATTAAAGCAGGATCACAAATTCAAATGTGGGAACCTACCGTGGCTACATTGCCCGACCTGACAAAGATGAAATCCAAAACGTATGTCAATGAAGTGGATGTAAGAAAGGTGAAAGTAGGTCAGCAGGTTGAAGTAGGATTGGATGCTTATCCGGATAAAAAACTTGCCGGAGTAGTGACCAACGTAGCCAACGTGGGCGAGCAGCGTCCCAACTCCGATGCAAAAGTGTTTGAAGTAACCGTGGAGATTAATGGCACAGATCCAACACTTCGCCCCTCCATGACAACCAGTAATAAAATAATTGCCAGTGTCATTGAAGACGTCTTACATATTCCCCTTGAGTCGTTGCATAGCCAGGCCGATTCCATTACGTATGTATTCAAAAAAGACGGACTCAAGACCATCAAACAGGAAGTGATCATTGGTGAAACCAATGCGAATGATGCCATACTTGTTTCTGGCCTTACAGCCGATGACCGCATCTATTTATCCATTCCTCCTGATTTGGAGAATCAAAAAATAGAGTTGTTGCCGGAGATGAATGGGAAGAGGAAGCAGAATGGTGAGACAACCAGTACGGAAGCGAAAATTGTTTCAGCCAATCCTGTAAACAAGTAATCTGTGCAGTTCAACACTAAGCTTCTCGCGCCTCGCGTATTGGCTAATTTATACATCGCCATTGACGCTGTCATTGCTAATCGGGTACGCTCCTTACTGACCGCGCTGGGTATCATCTTCGGAGTGGCAGCCGTAATTGCCATGCTGGCCATCGGTAATGGTGCACAGCAGGAAATCCTGAATCAAATAAAACTGGTGGGTGTAAACAACATCGTCATCAAACCCATCATTGAACAAAAGGAAGAGAAACTGAACGAACAGGCATCCGGAAAAAAGGAGAAGAAAAAATTCTCACCCGGTCTTACTATTCGCGATGTCAAC
>JANOUH010000278.1:0-11071 GCA_031416795.1 Cytophagales bacterium
GTAACGGATAAACCGAGACGTTCCAGTATCTGAAGCGTGGCGATGCCAACTTGGGGATAAAGCTGATCGATATAACAGGGAATGAAAAGTCCGATGTTCATGATCGTGTACCCTTGCTGGAGAAAAATTTAAGATCAATCATGTCTGCTTTGTGCGAATGTGAATTCCAGTGTTTATGAATAGCCATAGCAGCACCGGTAGACGAAGCCTGCGCCACCGAGGCAGCATACACTTCTATGGATGGAAAAGCTACGGATAACAGATTCATAAAGATGGCATTGTTGCTAAACCCGCCATCAACAAAAATACGGGTTACGTTGGTATTCTTTAGAACAAGTTGCGTAGAAGTTACTTGTTGTTTAACCAATTGCATCATGAAGTGCGTATAGGCTTCATCAGAAGACGAATACATCGAGAGATGATTGGTATTATATTCCATGGCTGAAAGCTTCATGACTAATTCCGGCTGGTAGCTAACTCCTTTATAAAAATCTTCTGATAATTGGAAATGTTCCGCAATGTGCCTGGTTTCAAGTTCATGATCATGTCCGGCAAACAAGCGTGAGGCTTTCACAGGGTTGCCTTCGAAGGTCAGGTAACAAAGGCAATCCTTTTTCAATTCCTCTTCTGTAAGCGGTGTATGATTGAATGGATTTAAACTAATGCACCACGTGCCTGTCGATAGTAAAATAAAGGGCTCGGAGAAACAGGACAAGTAGGGGATGAGTGCAGCAGAACTATCGTGGAGGCCAATGCCAATGTTGATTTTATTTTGATGATGATCAATAGTCGTTACTTCTGTGGAAGAAATAATGGGCGCCAGTTTTTCCAGGATGTTTTCTTTTTGTACCCATTCGTGATACTTGTTTTTTGTGAAATCCCATAAGTTGGTATGGCAGCCAATGCTGGTGATTCCAGAAACAGGTTTTCCGGTGAACAGATAACTGATGTATTCCGGGAGATGAAGTGAATATTTTATGTGCTTAAAAATTTCTGGTCGTTCATGTTTGAGCCAATACAATTGCATGCCTGAATTGAGGTGACCTAAAACAGGTGAAGCGGTAATTCTTGAAAATTCATTTTCTCCGCCATAAGTGTCATAGAATTTTTTCTTCAGCTCTTCCGGATAAGGTTTCAGGTAATTGTAGAGTGGTGCCACCGGATTCCCATTTTCATCCAAATGCACGAAGCTTGCTCCATGGGCCGAAACATTCAATGCTTTAATGTCAAACTCTTTGAGAGAAAGTAACTCCTGTAAAGTTCCCTTCACCCATTTCGTGAGTTCATGAATGTCCTCACAAGGAAAACCATCTTCATCTTGAATCTCAGGCAACTGCATTGATTTCTCAAAACGAATTTGATAGTCCTCATCAAAGAGAAATACTTTCTTATTGGTTTTGCCGATGTCGAAGATGGCGATGGTTTGAATTTTCATGCGGATAGTTAGTTTCGAGCTATGAGCTTCGAGTCGCGAGTACTTTCCCGAAACTCATCGCTCGTGACTCGCAGCTTAACCTTAAAGACCAGTAGCTATTGTTTTTAATCCTCGTTCTGAAATCAATTGCTTCCTTACATCCAGATCGCGGAACAATTGAATAGGTTGTAATGCGGCTCCGGCCTTCAATCTTGATTCGGCAACCAACGGACGCACATCGGTGCGATAAGCCTGCTGTAAAATCTCCTGGGCTTTGGCCACATCATTGGCTTCCTGGGCACGGTTCAATTCTCTGCGATCAACGAGTAGCGATTGTGCGTAAGCGATCTGGATTGCTTCTACAGATTGCAATAGATCTTCCAGCGGATCTTTTACATTGTGTGATGCATCAATCATCCAACCCAAATCAGTGGCATGATTCATTTTTCTGGCATCCATGCCTTCTACCAATTCATTGAAGATTAAAAAGAGTTGATAAGGATTGATGCTGCCTACGGTAAGATCATCATCACCATATTTGGAATCATTAAAGTGAAAGCCACCCAACTTTCCTTCCATCAGCAACAGTGACACAATTTGTTCGATGTTAGCATTCGGCAAGTGATGGCCGAGGTCTACGAGTGTATAGGCTTTAGGTCCAAGTTTACTGGCATACAGATAGGATTGTCCCCAATCGCCCACCGTCATGGAATAGAAGTTAGGTTCAAAGGCTTTGTATTCGACAAACATTTTCCAATTGGAAGGAAGTGCGGCATAAATTTCTTGCAGACCTTCTAATGTGCGTTGAAAAGCTTTTCTGAAATTCAATTGACCAGGAAAGCAGGAACCATCCGATAGCCATACGGTAATGGAATTTGAGCCAAGGGCTTTGCCATGTTTGATTACTTCAATATTATGATCAATGGCTTGTTGGCGCACTTTTGCATTTACGTGTTGAAGTGACCCGAATTTATAACTGAGTTTTTGTCCGGGTTGATCCTGAAACGTGTTGGAGTTCACCGCATCGAATAGTAAACCATGTTCGGCAGCGAGTGCTTTAATTTTACGCGTGCTGGTGGGTATATCCCAGGGAATGTGTAGCGAGATAGCGCCACTGGATTTGTTGAGTGCATGAAGTAAACCTACATCGGATATTTTTTCTTCGAGATTGCGGGGTTCGCCACCACCAGAAAATCTTCCGAAGCGTGTGCCACCGGTTCCCAAGGCCCAGCTTGGTATCGCAATTTGAAAATCAACGAGCTTATTGATTACTCTTTTTATTGTAGGATTTTCATTCACAAGTTGCTTTACTTTTCTCTGATGAGCGGAGTAAAGTTTGTCGTTGTGTTTCTGGATTTGGGTTTTGTCGATTCTCATGGGTTTAAATTTTTTGAACCACCAAGGCACGAAGGCTCAAAGTTGCACTAAGGTCTTTGTGTTACTTGGTGTTCTTTGTGACTTAGTGGTTCAAGTTTATAGTATTAGTCTTTTAATTCCATTTTTCATTAGCGGCACATGAAAGTTAATGAGCAGACCCAATCTCTTTTCCGTTAGTTTTAAGTAACTTAACAGTTGCGCTTCCCAAACTGGATGATAATTTTCTTGAGCTTTAAGTTCTATGATAACCAAATCGTCCACCAATAGGTCCAATCTAAGGCCGTCTTCAATGTGCAGCGTTTTGTAAATGATGGGCACATCTCTTTGTCGTTGAAAATTTATTCCTCTTTCTTACAGTTCATAAACAAAACACTTTTCGTAAACACTTTCCAATAGTCCAGGCCCCAAGCCTTTGTGAATCTTGATAGCAATATCTACAATTTGTGTAGCAAGATACTCTTCTCTTTCCGTGAGTTTATTATGCATATGTGCGATGTGTTTGAACCACAAAGGCACCAAGGCTCAAAGTAACACTAAGCTCTTTGTGATACTTTGTGTCTTTGCGACTTTGTGGTTCAAGTTCGATTTCTCCGAGGTTTACTAATTTACTTTAAATAAAACACTTCCTTCAACGGAATACTCACCGGAGAATGATCCGGATTGCAGTCCATCATGTCTTTCATGTAGGCCCACCATTTTTTCATTACCGGATGGTTGGGCAGATCATTCATAGCCTCTGGATTGTCAATATTCAAAACTCCGAAAAGGTCATTCGTTTCTTCATCCAGAAAAATAGAATAGTCTTCGATACCCGTTTGCTTCAGCAGTTGTTGCAGTTCTGGCCACAGCTGATCGTGCCTGCGTTTGTATTCTTCCGTCAGGCCGGCATGGAGCTTCATTTTAAAAGCTAATCTCTTCATAGGTAGTTATTTGAACCACAAAGACACAAAGATCACGAAGTTGCACTAAGACCTTCGTGTACCTTGGTGTCCTTTGTGACTTGGTGGATCATTATTTTAAAGACAGTTATCTTACAAATGCCATGGCCACTCCACCATCTACATTCAATACATTACCGGTTGATTTATTCAGCAATCCTCCTACAAAAGCGAAGCAAGCGTTAGCGATGTCTTCTGGCAGAATGGTTTCGTTTAACAAGGTACGCTTTGCATAGAATGCAGGCAACTCTTCAACTTTTATTCCATATGCTTTCGCACGACCTTCCGCCCATGCACCTTCCCATATTTTGCTGTCTGAAATGACAGCATCTGGATTCACTACGTTCACACGGATTTTATCAGGCCCCAGTTCAGCTGCATTCAATCTACTCAGGTGAAGTTGTGCAGCTTTCGCAGAACCATAGGCTGCATTGTTGGGCCCACTCACCAGTGCGTTTTTACTTACGATGTTAATCACATCACCACCCAGGCTTTGCTTGCGCATAATTTCTACACCACCTTGTGTAATGAGGAACTGACCTTTTACTAAAATGTCATAGAGCAAGTCCCAATCTTTTTCAGTGTGGTCTTCCAATGGTTTTGAAATGGAAATGCCAGCACAGTTGACAACAATATCCACACCGCCAAAAGCAAGTGCCGACTTATCAAAGGCTTCTTTTATGTTTTCTGATTTCAATACATCAAGCAATACGGATGTATAGACATCCTTACCATATTTTGTTTTAAATTCTTCATCCGCTTTGGTAAGACGATCAGCATCATTGTCATTGATGATCACACAAGCACCTTCTTCCACAAACTTCTTAGCAATTCCTTTTCCGATGCCACCAGCACTTCCGGTGATCAATGCAATCTTACCAGTTAATGGTTTTGGCTTGGGCATGCGTTGTAACTTTGCTTCTTCCAGCAACCAATATTCAATATTGAAAGCCTCTTGGCGTGGTAGTGAAGTGTATTCCGAAATTGCTTCAGCACCTTTCATCACGTTGATAGCATTGATATAAAACTCTGCGGCCACTCGCGAAGTCTGTTTGTCTTTTGCGAACGTGAACATGCCTACGCCAGGATATAGAATCACTACTGGATTTGCATCACGTATCGCAGGACTATTTTCATGCTTGCAGGTTGAATAATACTCGGAGTACATCTTGCGATATGCTTCAAAGGCAGGGAGTAATTTCTCTTTGGTTGCCTTTGCATCAGAAAGATTTTCATCGGCAGTAAGAGTCAATACCAGCGGACTGATCTTCGTGCGCAAGAAGTGATCAGGACAACTCGTGCCCATGGGCGCTAGTTTAGCCAGGTCATATGAGTTTGTGAACTCAAGCACTCGGTCATCATCAGTGAAGTGACCAATCATACAATTCTTACTGGAGCAAAGTCCGCGCAGGGTAGGAGCAAGTATTGCCGCTTGCTTCAAGCGATCTTCTTTAGGCAATGACTTTATATTCGTGCCACCGAAGACAGGCCTTCGCTTTCCATAATTTTGTTCCAGGTACTCAGCACACTTCTCAATTACCTCCAGTGTGTTCACATAGCTTTCGTAAGCGGTGTCGTCCCAGGTGAACAGGCCGTGTGAGCCGAGCATGATGCCAATGATGCCAGGATTTTCATCTAAACATTTTTTCAACTCCAATCCGAGTTCAAAACCGGGGCGTCTCCACTCTACCCATCCGATCTTGCCACCGAATAACTCTTGTGTGATCTTCTTTCCATCTTTTGCAGCTGCGATAGCAATGGCTGCGTCAGGATGCAAGTGATCGATGTGTTTGAATGGAAGAAATCCGTGTAGTGGTGTGTCTATGGATGGAGCTTTGGAATTCAAATCAAAGATGCAATGATTGAACAGTTCCACCATTTCATCTTCAAATTCCAGTCCGCGATAAACATTTGTTAAACTTCTAAACCGATCTACATATAAAGCGGCAAGTCCGCTGCGCTTGAGCGTACCAATATCACCACCCGATCCTTTTATCCACATGACTTCTGTTTCTTTTCCTGTGATGGGATCGGCAGCCATGGCTTTGCATGAAGTGTTGCCACCACCATAGTTGGTGAGGCGCAAATCGGCACCTAACAAATTGGAGCGGTAAATTAAAAGTCCTACCTCGTCACCCTTAAGCAATGCTGCTTTGGATTCATCCCAGAGGTAGCTTACGTGTTTGAATTGTTTTTTCATATTCGTTTAGTATTGTGAACCACGAAGGCACAAAGAGCACCAAGGTTCACGAAGTCCTTTGTGCTTCTTAGCGACCCTGTCTGCCGACAGCCAGGTTCGTGTCTTTGTGGTTCAATGTTTATTTAATTGCGTTCCCATACCCTACTACCAATACCGAGAGAATGATGATGGAGATTCCCAATATGATCGTAGTTTTTGTTTTCTTACTTACTCCCTTCCATTCTTTTAAATAAATTCCCCATCCGTTGGCGATCAGAATAATAAATGCCATATGAAGTATCCATGAGCTGGCACCGTTGCCTAATTTACTTTCGCCCATTCCGTAAAAGAAGAACTGCATAAACCAGGTGGTGCCTGCTAACGCGGAGAATAGATAATTTTTCGCCAGCGGACTTTGCTTGTTTGTGTAATCGCCATACGTATTGTTGCGCGCATTCAGAATCATGCACCAGATGAAATTGGTGGTGAGCCCACCCCAAAGCAAAACTACGTACGTCACGTTGTTTTGAAATAGTGGATTCAATCCCATACTCACTGCAGTTTCTGCCATAGGCTTTCCCGCTTCGATACCAAAATTGAAACAGGAGCTAAGAATACCTGATGCGATAGCGACCATCAATCCTTTCGTGAGACTGAATTCTGCCACACTTTTTTTCTTTTCTTCATCGGGTAATTCCTTTTCTTTCATCATGCCCGCCCGGCCGCTGATATAGATCCCTAACAGGCAAAGGACCACACCGAGCAATACCACCTGTCCCCAGGTGTTCGTCATCATTTCGATGATGCTGGTTTTACCTTCTGTGGGAACGATCGCGTAATAGATGGAAGGCACAATGGCACCAAAGGCTGAGCAGAAGCCAAGCACGACAGAATTCCCTAGCGACATGCCGAGGTATCGAACACCTAATCCATAGGTAAGTCCACCGATGCCCCAGAGCACGCCAAAGAGAACTGTATATTGAATGGATGAAGCGGATGCATTTCTGATGATTTCAGAAAAGCCGGGTAATGTTAACCAGGCTGCCAGGGGAGGAACCATAAGCCATGAAAATAATCCACCGATGATCCAGTAACTTTCCCAAGCCCAGCCTTTTACTTTTTTGAAGGGCATGTAAAAGCTGCCGGAAGCGAAGCCACCAATGAAATGAAAGATGACACCGAGGATTATTTGCATGAGGTTGAATTTAATGCGAGGTCAATATAGTCACAGAACACCTTATCGCCATCCTGTACCATCATGGTTAAAAATAAAATCAGCCGGGGATTCCGGCTGATTTATATAAAGTATTGGAAATGTGTGATTAGAGGAATTATCCGATCAACGCTCTCAGGTTTTTATAACTGGTAGCGATGTTATCCATCGGTTGTGGCGCTGCATCTTGTTCCACAAAAAAGTGTTGCATGCCTGCAGATTCTGCTGCATCAAACACGCGTTTCAAATCCACATAGCCTTTGCCAATTTCCACTGGCTTTTGAGTGACACGATCCAGGTCTTTTACATGCCATAGCGGGAAGCGGCCTGGATGTTTTTTAAATAACTCTACCGGATCAGTACCTGATTTAGTTGCCCATCCCAGATCCAGTTCGAACTTCATCAGGTCAGCACTGATTTCTGAAAGAAACATCTCATAAGGTACTTTGCCTTCAATGCGATCGAACTCTTTGGTATGATTATGAAAAGCAAAACCAATTCCCGCTTTCTTGCAAGCTTCGCCCGTCTTATTAAATGTTTCTATGGATAATTTGATTTCATCCAATGTGTCAATCGGAGTGCTGGAACACACAAGGTATTTTACGCCACCTTCAGTTGCTGAGTCAACCACTTCCTGATAATGATCTCTTAAATTTTTCATTGGAGGAAAAACCATGGGCTTGCCATCCGCGCCCACAGGAGGCTTGGCACCGGCAGGCATTTTAAATGGAGCACCACCAACATGATGAGCTCTCCATGACAATCCGTAGCCTTTTGTTTTGGCGGCAAACTCTTTTGCCGTTAAGCCATAAAATCCGCCCTTACGCGTGAATGCTGACTCCAGATCTTTGTATCCTATTTCAGCAATACGTTTCAAGGTAGCATCAAGATCGGTATCCATTGCATTGGTAACCGTGTAAAGTTGAAGTCCAACATTTTTCGTGTCGGCAAGATTATTCATAATGGTCATGCCGGTGGTTTGCTGTGAGATAGCTAAGCCTCCCAAGGCCAGGGCTCCGGTGTTTTGAAGAAATTTTCTGCGGTTGATCATGTTGATTTTAGTTTATGTCTTTATTTTTTGTAGTTCGATTTCCGTTCATCGTTGATGACACCTTTCCAATTTAACCCAAAGGCGAAATCATATTTATTACCCTGATCATCTACATAACACTCAAGATCGTGTGGCACATCTTCAAATTGTTTTTCCACGGTCTCCATATTGGCAGGCATCTGCAAAGGTAATAGGGCAGAAGGCTCACTCACGCCTGTGAGAATATCTAACAAGGCCTGATCCTGCACACCAAAGTGAACCAAGATCGCATTCGCATTTTTCTCAAACTCAGCGAAGACCATCGGGTTGTTCATGTTAACCGCCACCATTACAGGTTTGCCTTTCATTTTCTTGAAGGTATCATTGATCATACCTAAATCAGCCAGGTTCATCGCTTTGCTTTTTTTGTTTTTATAGCTGCGGTTGGACGTTTTTTCCAGCGGATCGCCACCGGCAATACTGGTTTCTCTTGCTTCTTTGGCTGTGTATTCGCCATACTGTAATGAGATGGGCACATAACCATTGCCGCCTTTCTTTGCATCTTCACTGTTGTATCCAATTCCAGAGTTCGGACTATTCACAATGACTAACGCAAAATCGGCTTCATCAGGATTTTCGGTTACGGAGAAATATTTCTTCACGATATCGATGCTTACGGGATACTCTAATTTTTCCGGAGTTTCCATGCCTAAAAAGTTTCTTCCGGCAGGAGTGAATTTCTTAGGAATAAAGACCGTTTTATTTTTCTCCAAAGGAAGTGCATTGGCTTTGTTCTTTAACATCACGACCGATTTTAGCTGTGCATCATAACCAGCTTTCATGAATTCAGGTTTACCCACAATAGATTTTGTTTCTTCAGTATTAAGGTACGGGTTCTCAAACAAACCGGTTCTGAAAATATTCTTTAATAAACGCACAGCCGATTTTTCGAAACGAGCTCGCATAAAATCTTTGCCATGTTCTTTCACACCCATGTTGTAGGCTTCGATCACCGGCTTTACTTCGTTGTTGCCACCAAACTGATCAGCACCTGCCATCAGCACTTTGTAATGCCTTTCGGCAACAGATAACCCTTCCACACCCCATGATTTTCCTGTAAGAAAGACATCAATAGTAGTTTCATCTCCCGTAACCAACCAATCGGTGCACACCACGCCATCGTAGTTGTATGTATCACGCAACAAATCCTGAACAATGTATTTACTGTAGCCATTGCCTACATTCTCATTATACCTGGTGTCTTGATTGAACGAAATGGTATAGTAAGGCATCACGGCAGAAGCCATTCCGGTTTTACCTTTCAATTTGAATGCACCTTCAATAAATGGAATCATGTGCATAGCAAAATTATTTCCTGGATATACGGCATATTTTCCAACGCCATAATGGGCATCCCGTCCTCCTTCACCAGAGCCGCCACCGGGCCAATGCTTCACCATGGCATTCACACTTTCATAACCCCAGCCATCCGCAATTTCTTTGTTGCCTGTTGAAGTTTGAAATCCATCGATGTAGGCGCGACCTATATCGGTAGAGAGACCAGGGTCTTCGCCAAATGTTCCGCTGGTGCGATACCAACGTGGATCTGTCGAAATATCAACTTGTGGAGACAAGGCTGTAGCTAACCCCAGAGCGCGATATTCTTTTCCAGCGATGCTTCCGAAATTTTCTACTAACCGTGGATCGAAGGTGGCAGCTAATCCTAATGAACTGGGCCACATCGAAATTCTTCCACCTGCGCCTTCATTATATTCTTCATTGGAGATCGTGCCATGGCGTGGATCAGAACTATTGTTGGCCGGAACACCTTTACCAATTCCTTCCACCAAACCTTGCGCATTGTTATTCCAACGTGCCGAAACTTCCGGACTTTCTACTGAAGTAATGAGCACGTGACGAAGATTATCTTTGGTAAGAAACTCTTTTTGCTGGTCGGACAAATCCCATGCATTGGCTCCGCTTTCTTTAAAATCTTTTCCATTATAAGAAGCCTTCATAAAACCCCTGCTTGCTGCAGGAATAGATTGATGGCGACTATACAACATCAAACCGGCAATCTGCTCAACACTCATTTGAGAGGCGAGGTCTTTTGCACGGTCGTCTGCTGATAGGCGCCAGTCTTCGTATTTATCGAGTTTACCATTTTTATTAAGGTCTTTAAATCCCATGCGATCAACGGTGAGAATAGTAACGCCTGAAGCAGCAGAATACCCAATAGTTTTTCCTCCTTCATTTTTCACCATGCGCACACCATTGGTTTCTGTTTCGGTCCACTTGGGGCCGCAACTAACCAACGCACTGAGCGCAAGACAGATTAGCGAGAGTTGTGTAATTTGTTTTGTCATGATTGTTTAGCGATTTAAATTTATTTTTTCTGTGTAGTTAAGTCCAAAGCCAAAGGGGTAGAGTGGGTCTTTAGAATCGTGCGGCATATCTTCACTTTGATTCACCACTGCTTCCATGGAAGAAGGTAATTCAAAAGGTAATTTGCCTGCTGGTTTGAATTGACCGAAGATTAAATCAAGTATGATGTCATCCTGGCTGCTGAAATCTCCGATCACCGCTTTACTGGCTGCATTGATTTCAGGAAACACCGCAGGGCGTTCCAGATTCATTACGGTGATGGTGGGTTTGGTTTTAATCAATTTCAACAACTCGTCTCTTTCTTCCTGTGGAAATTCAAGGCTGCCTTGATGAAAGATTTTTTCTACGAGATAGCGTGCTGCTTTCGGATCGTAGGGTGCATTTAGTTTTAAAATAAGGGCATCTCTAATAACCCTACCAAGTTATCTATAAATTTTGTTTCTTGAGAAAAAGGAGAAAACAGATGAAGAATAAATCGAGAGGATTATTTGATGAGCAGTTTCGGTTGGATAAAATCGGCAAGCAAAATGATCCA
>JANOUH010000279.1:0-6436 GCA_031416795.1 Cytophagales bacterium
GATTTTTACCGGTGAAACCGGAGCTATCTGGTTAACCGATAAATCAAAATAGCAGCTCGCTTGGTCAGGTCTTTGAATGTTTTCAGATTTAGTGTTTCTGAAAGTGTGTGTGCACCACTTCCCATGCCACCCAATCCGTCAATGCCACTAATGTATGGCGCTGCATAGGCGATGTCACCTGCACCGCGTTGTCCAGGGTCCCACGGTTTTACTTCACCCATACCCATGTCGGTGCTTACTTTACTCAACACGGAAAGCAATTGATAGTTACCTTCTACCGGAGGCATGGATGGAATGCCATCCTCAAAAGTGATGGTTGCATTTGTTTGTGGAAGATGTTGTGCAACAATTGCCTCCATTTTCTTACGTGCATTTAATTTTTGTTCCTCTGATATGAATCGCAAATCACCCTGTACAACTACTTTTTCTGCTACCACATTAGTTTTACCTGATGCAACTCCATCTCCATCATTAATCTCTGCTGTTGAACCTCCTACAATTAGACCAGGATTGTAGGTCAGGTATTTTTCCTGAAGTTGTTTATAAAATTCAGAGAGTATTCGCGATGCTTCATAAACAGCACCAGCTCCTGTCTTTTCATTAAACACACCTGATGAATGCGCTCGCTTGCCGGTTACTTCCAGCTTCCATCCACTAGCTCCCCTTCGCGCTACAGTACCATAACCAAAACCCGTGGCTGTTTCAAAACCTAAAGCATAATCACTGCGCTTGGCTGCATCAATAATATCATTTCTGCTTATGGAATCCGGATCACCACCGTGTTCTTCATCGCCATGCAACGCAACTATAATCTGTGATTGGTCAATGGCCTTTGCCTCGATCAATGCTTTGAGTGCGTACAGTATAATAACATCACCACTCTTCATATCATTAGCCCCTGGAGCAAAAGCTACCGAATCATTAGCCACCCATTTTTGAAACGGACTATCTGGTTCAAACACAGTATCCAGATGGCCGATCAGTAATAAGCGTTTACCTTTAGTTCCTTTGTGTTCAGCAAACAAGTGGCCTGCCCGTTTCATTTCAGCAGGCATATCGATCCAATGGGTGTCGAAACCAATCTTCTTAAATTCGTTATCGAATAAAGTACCCACTTCCCTGACGCCTTTTGTATTGAATGTTCCACTATTGATGTTCACCGTTTTTTCAAGAAACGTAAGCGACTGATCATAATTCGCATCGATGTGTTTTAAGATTTCCTTTTCTTTTTTGGTAAGAGTCTGCGCAGATAATGAAAAGCAGCCCAAAGAAAGAATGACTAATAACAGATTCTTCATTTATTATTTTTCTCATAAAGTAATAGGATCCGCACATGGAATACAATTTCGAAGTAGAGAAATGGTTCATTATATTTGATTAGAGTCGAGAATTAGAACCCAACCTTACCTATGAAAAAGAAAATCACCTCCCTTCTGTTTGTTGTGATGATTGGCATCGTGTCTGCTATGGCGCAACCAGTCAACACGTTCGTAAAAGTAATTGTAGCGCCTGACCATACTGATTGGACTTACAAGCTCAATGAACCCGTCATTTTTAAAGTGACAGTCTTGAAAGATGGAAATCCACTTAAGAATGTTTTCATAAAATACCAGGTGGGCCCGGAGAAAATGGAACCTGTTAAAAAAGATTCTGTCGTCCTCAAAGATGGGTCTTTTACTGTTGCTTCAACTACGATGAAAACACCAGGATTTATTCAGTGCATTGCCACGGTAAAATATGAGGGAAAAGAATATCGTGGCCTTGCCACTGCCGGCTTTGAACCAAATGCTATTAAACCTACGGCTGAAAATCCTAAAGACTTTATTTCGTTTTGGGAAACAGCCAAAGCAGAACTTTCAAAAGTTCCACTGGATGCACGCATGACGCTAATGCCAGAACGATGCACCGAAAATGTAAATGTGTATCATGTTAACATTCAAAATTATAGAATTGGAACACGACTTTATGGAATCCTTTCTATGCCGAAGAAAGAAGGAAAATATCCAGCATTGTTGCAAGTGCCTGGCGCGGGTACCCGGCCCTACAGCGGTGATATAGCTAATGCTGAAAAAGGCATCATTACTTTTCAAATTGGTATTCACGGAGTTCCTGTAAACATGGATCCTGTTGTGTATAACAACTTAGGTGCAGGCGCATTAAATGGCTACTGGTATTTCAACCTCGAAAATAAAGATCGGTATTATTACAAGCGTGTGTATCTCGGCTGCGTTCGTGCCAATGACTTTCTTCATAGCCTGCCACAATTTGATGGTGTTAACCTGGGCGTAACAGGTGGAAGCCAGGGCGGTGCGTTATCCATCGTAACAGCGGCTCTTGATCAACGTGTAAAATACCTGGCTGCTTATTATCCTGCTTTAAGTGATTTGACGGGTTACCTGAACGGTAGGGCCGGAGGTTGGCCACATTTATTTGATAAAAATAATCTGGCCTTCAACAACTCGAAAGAAAAAATCGAAACCAGTGGGTATTACGATGTGGTCAACTTTGCCAGACAATTAAAAACGCCTGGAATGTACACCTGGGGGTTCAATGACGAAACGTGCCCACCTACTTCCATGTATGCTTCTTATAACGTGATCACGGCACCAAAGTCATTGTTCCTTGCTTTGGAAACCGGACATTGGACCTATCCGGAACAAAATGAAAAAATGAATAACTGGATAGTTGAAAAATTAAAAGGAATCAATTAAAGTTGGACACTCAAAAATTTTCTTCACAATCCATTCTGATACAACTAAAAAAGGCGGAGAAATCATTCTCCGCCTTTCATAATTACAAGTTATCCTTATTCCTTTACTATTGTAACGGAGCCCAAGTCAGTAACATTGCCTAAAGTAACACTTACACTTTCCTTTTGCTGCGGTATGTAGCCAGTTTTAGGATCGAAACTTACTGTATATGATCCTGCAGGAAGTGATCTCAATATAAATTTACCTGCATCATCTGTATAGGCAGTAGCCACTGTATCCGTTCCCAAAATGGCAAACACCGCAGGTGCAGCCTCCAATGGTGTAACTGTGCCTTTTATAGCACCACTTGTTGAAGTTTCAATAGCGCGTATCACAGGCTTTAAGCTATAGGTTCCATTACCTTTTACAACAATCGAACGAGCGGCATCAAAGTCAAGTGTAATAGTGTAAGTGATACCCTCTGTCAAGGTGGCATTGAGGTTTAGTTTAAGACCTGATTGCTGAGCTGATGGTGTGCTCAATGGCTTTGTCTCACCATTTACTTTTACTGAATTCTCATTGCCCAGAATCAACCGAATTTGTGAAATCCGTCCTGCGGGAAGTTCAGCAGTTGCCAACAGAGTGTCTAAACCATTGGTTAATTCAAGGATATTATAAACACCACTCTCTACATCCAAGGTTGTCCATCCAGAATTTCCATCACTGCTATTAATCTCAACACTCTGGATATCAATATTCACCTCTTCATAATCCCCCGGGGCATCAGTAAGCCTTACTTCAAGCTTTGCTGTTTGATTATCTTCACTACACGCCAGCCAAAAAATCGACAACAATAAAAATCCTGCAATTCTTTTCATAAAGTTATTTGTGGTTTAATTAAGCGGCATTTAGACACCAAAGCTACTGTCGGGTTTAATCTACCCTATAAAAAAAAACCTAAACAATGTAAAAATTGCCTTTAGTGTGTCATTATAAGGAATGAACCGTCCTTATTGTATGCCGGATATAATGTCTTCATCCATCGGTTGAACGCTGGAATTAAAAAAAGTGACCTTTGTACCATCTTCATTCACCAGAAACTTGGCAAAGTTCCAATCCGGGTGTTTTCCAGTCTTTGCTTCAAGCCATTGGTATAATGGATGTTGATCACTACCCTTCACAGAAACTTTTTCAAACATTTGAAACTTAACACCATAGTTCCTTTCGCAAAACGCAGCAATCTCTTCGCTTGTACCTGGCTCCTGCCAAAGGAAATTGTTAGCTGGAAATCCTAATACGTTTACTTTATCGCCAAACTGCTCATGCAATTTTTCGAGGCCAGCATACTGCGGGGTTTTACCACACTTCGATGCGGTATTCACGATCAATAATTTCTTGCCCTTATACTTCGAAAAGTCTATTTCTTTTCCTTCGAGACTATTGATTTTGAATTCATAAATAGAATTCACGATCGGACCGGCAGGCTTATTATTACCTGCCAACTTATTTGTTAAAAATGCTGCAAGACCCATAGTAAATAGAATTGAGATGATGATTTTTAATTTCATATGATGTATTCGAATGGTACCTTTAAATCTTCAAGGCTTGATTACAGTTTATAATTCGCTGGTGATTTCTTTATTCATAGGTTTTACACCCGATTTAAAAAACTTCACAGTCCCATCAGGTTTCACCAAATACTTACTGAAATTCCAGTCTGGCTGTTGTCCTGTTTTTTCCTTTAGCCATGCATATAAAGCATGCTGATCACTTCCTTTCACTGATATCTTTTCGAACATCTGGAAGGTCACACCATAATTCTTCTTACAGAATGAAGCAATCTCTGTATTTGATCCTGGCTCTTGTCCACCAAAATTATTTGCCGGAAAGCCAAGAATCGTAACTTTATCACCAAATGTTTCATGAAGTATTTGCAGATCAGCATACTGAGGAGTATTACCACACTCCGAAGCCGTGTTTACAATCAAAAGTGTTTTGCCTTTATACCGACTGAAGTCAATGGATTTACCATCCAACGAGTTCATTTTGAATTCATAGATTGATGAAGGACCTGGTGTAATAAGAAGTAAAAAGAGGATTACTGATTTCATAAATGTGTTGGTTACAAGTTATTAACACAAAATACAGAAAATAGTTGTGCCTTAGGAATGAAAGGCTTCTTTACTTTAAAGGTGACTTGAAAACCCGAAATATGTAAACCCTATTTTCGTGGTAATCAGTTTCCTTTTCAATAATCATCCCGTTTTTTAAGGCCACTTTCTGTGAGGGCAGATTGGTATGACTAATAATGGAGATTAATGAATCTGAATAGTCATTTTGAAAGGCATATTCTTTACAGCGTGCTACAGCTTCAAATGCATAGCCCTGGTTCCAAAATTCTGGTAGCAACGAATAGCCGATCTCCAATTCAGAAACGTCATCAACGGTTTGAACTAAAAGACCACAATGACCAACCAATCTGCCACTTGATTTCTCAATCAGTACATTCATGCCTCCTTTATCGTTTTCGTCTCGCCAGTTTTGTTTCTGATACCACTTCTCGCACGCGATAATGGGGGTTTCCTTTTCTTCTACCCAATGAAGTGATGTAATTGGATCTTCAAAAAATTTAAGCCAATCATTGAAATCGGAATCGTTAATCCTTCGAAAGATGAGTCGCTCGGTTTCCTGGCCATCGAGAAGGTACTTCATGGGAATGGTTACATTTTCTCAGGCACATGAATGCCTAGTAAGCGCATCGCTTTTTGAATCGTGCTGGCCGTTACCTGCGAGAAGGCTATTCGGAATTTTAACTTATCTGCATCACTCTCATTAAAAATAGGAATGGCTTGATAGAATTGATTGTATTCCTTAGCCAATTCATACGCATAGTTGGCAACGATTGCCGGTGAATATTCGCGCGCTGCTTCTTGCAGTTTAGTGGTGAATTGATTGATCTTAAAAATTACTTCACGCTCAACGGGCTCCAGCGAAGTGATATTCTTTAATGAGGTTGCATCAGGACGAATATTCATCGATTCTGCCTTTCGCAAAATGGATTTGATGCGGGCATGCGTGTATTGAATGAACGGACCTGTGTGACCTTGCAGTTGAATGGACTCATTGGGATCAAACATCATGCGCTTCTTCGGATCTACTTTGAGCAAGAAGAACTTCAACGCGCCTAACCCAATCATCTCCGAAAGGCCTTTGATCTCCTGATCAGTTGACTCATCAATTTTTCCCAACTCGCGTGTTTGCTTTTCGGCTTCCTGCACCATCTCTTCCATGAGGTCATCAGCATCGACAACCGTTCCTTCACGGCTTTTCATTTTGCCTGTTGGCAGATCGACCATGCCGTAAGATAAGTGATAACATTTCTTAGCCCACTCATAACCGAGCTTGCTCAAAATCAAGAACAACACCTTGAAGTGATATTCCTGTTCGTTACCTACGGTATAAACCTGTCCTTCAATTTTTGGAAAATCGCGGAAACGCAAAATGGCAGTGCCAATATCCTGCGTCATATAAACAGAAGTGCCATCCGAACGTAGCAGTACCTTTTGATCAAGTCCATCCGCAGTTAAATCAACCCAGACAGAGCCATCATCTTTTTTGAAGAACACACCTTGCTCCACACCGCGCATCACTTCATCCTTTCCAAGAAGATATGTTGTTGATTCGTAGTATAGTTTTTCGAAGTCAACACCCATGCGTTTGTAGGTAGCTTCAAATCCCCCATACAC
>JANOUH010000280.1:0-2165 GCA_031416795.1 Cytophagales bacterium
GCTAAGCTCTTGTCATATTAGGTATGACTATAAATCAATCAGTAATTATACTTCTTATCCCACAATTTCTTCAGGTAATTTCTTAATTCCTCCTCGCGGGCATTTTTGCCGGGCTCGTAGAATTTAGTTTCCTTGATCGCATCCGGAAGAAATTCCATCGCCACAAAGTTATTACGGAAGTCGTGGGCATATTGATATCCCTTTCCATAATCAAGGTCTTTCATGAGTTTGGTTGGTGCATTACGCACGGCCAGCGGCACAGGAAGATCACCCGTCTCATTCACCATGCCCAATGCTTTTTCGATGGCCATATAACTGGCATTGCTCTTGGCAGAACAGGCCAGGTAAATCGCACATTGCGAAAGTATAATCCGTGCTTCCGGATAGCCAATTACGTTTACCGCCTGAAATGCAGTGGTTGCCATGACCAAAGCGGTTGGATTAGCATTCCCTATGTCTTCCGATGCAAGAATCACCATTCTGCGGGCAATGAATTTCACATCTTCACCACCTTCAATCATGCGCGCGAGATAATAGACTGCTGCATTCGGATCGCTGCCGCGGATTGATTTTATAAATGCCGATATAATATCGTAATGCTGTTCACCACTCTTGTCATAAATAGCGATGTGCTTTTGAGCAACATTCATCACCAGGTCATCGGTGATTTCTATATTGTCGGCCAGAGATTCACTGATTATTTCCAGCAAATTCAGAAGCTTGCGGGCATCGCCACCAGAGATATTGATCAACGCCTGGTATTCTTTAATGTTGATTTCTCTCTTTTTTAGCTCAGCGTCTTTACTGAGCGCATGACCAATTAATCTGATGAGATCAGCTTCAGTCAGTGCTTTGAGCGTATATACCTGGCATCGCGAAAGCAACGCTGAATTAACTTCGAAGGAAGGATTTTCTGTGGTTGCACCAATTAATGTAATGACTCCTTTTTCTACGGCACCGAGCAAAGCATCTTGTTGTGATTTGTTGAAGCGATGAATTTCATCAATGAATAAGATCACCCTACTGGCACGTCTAGCCTGATCAATCACATCGCGCACATCTTTCACACCGGCACTCACGGCACTCAGCATGTGAAAGGGTCGCTTCACCTCATTAGCAATGATGTTGGCGATGGTAGTTTTGCCTACACCGGGAGGGCCCCATAAAATCATCGATGGCACATTGCCGGTTTGAATTGCTTTGCGGATGATTCCGTTTTCGCCAACCAGATGCTCCTGCCCGATCAGGTCTTCAAGTTTCGAAGGCCTCATGCGTTCTGCCAATGGAGCTTTTGTTTCGTACATGAATATAAAATCAGAAAGATAATTTTTTAATCACATCAATTGTTTTCTCCAGCATGCGATCATCAAAGTCCAAATGAGTGACCAAGCGGATTTCCTGCGCTCCGAATTTGATGGCTTTAATATCATATTCCAATAATTTTGCGAGTACTTGCTCAGGAGTAACCTTGTCAACCACAGAAAAAATAACAATGTTGGTATCGACCGGCATCATGGATTTCACCCAGCTTGCGTTACTCAATGCTTTTCCAAGTTCAGCGGCACGAACGTGATCGTCTTTCAATCGTGTGATGTTATTATTCAACGCATAGATTCCTGCTGCTGCCAGAAATCCAGCCTGCCTCATGCCTCCGCCAAATGCTTTGCGCATGCGCCTTGCTTTCTGCTCAAGTTCTTTTTTACAAACCAATACTGAACCTACAGGCGCTCCCAATCCTTTCGAAAGACAAATAGAAATTGAATCAAAATATTTTCCGTACTCCATGGATTGGTCGCCTGTTTCGGTCAGTGCATTAAAGAAACGTGCTCCATCCAAATGCATGTTCAATCCTTTCGATCGCGCAAACTCACTGATCGCAGCAATGTCTTTCAGGTAATAAAAACTTCCGGCTTCACGCACCACAGTATTCTCCAATGACACCACGGAAGAAACAGGTTGATGAACATCCTGCGTGTTGTTTATGTTAGCTGCCACTTCTTCGACAGAAAGTCTGCCACGATTCCCTTCCAGTAATCGCACACTAGCCAGACTATTTCCGGCAACACCTCCACCCTCATACTTATAGATGTGTGATCCTTTATAGCAGATCACCTCATCATAAGGCTGCGTTAGAATTTTTATTCCGATCTGGTTGGTCATCGTTC
>JANOUH010000281.1:0-1565 GCA_031416795.1 Cytophagales bacterium
TTTTACAATAAGAAGCCTGACGAAAAAGGTGGAAACAACACAGCCTGGAATTGTTTCAGAACAGTTTTTGATACCGTGAAATAGATTAGGATTAAAACCTGTAACGTTCTATTCCTTCCGTCCCACAAATCGTATTACTGAACCTTTGCCGTTATGAAACAGGCCTTCGTTCAATTCAATTTCCTTTTCTTCTAATTCTACAACTTCGTAATTAGAAAAATCCAATTTTATTTCTTCTATGGAGAATAAGCTTGCCACATCTTTTGGTCCGCCTACTTTTTCATTCCTGGCGATGAAGTCAATGTGTTTTTTGCTGAATGCTTCAAAAATAATGATTCCACCTTTGCGCAAGCATGTATCAAGTGTCTTGTGGACTACCGATTTAATTTCTGCGGGAAAGTGCGCATAGATGAGCGCAATGGCATCAAATTGCTCTGGTTTATAATTCAGTGTTTGCAACTCACCGACCTGATAATCCATGGTCACGTGATTCGCGTCTGCAAGACGAAGGGCTTTCCTTTTTCCTTCTGCGCTGATGTCAAATGCTGAAACGGTCCAGCCTACTTTGGCGGCAAAGACTGCATTGCGTCCTTCCCCTTCTGCTGGAAAAAGTATGGTGCCCGCCTTTAACTTCTCTAATTGTTCTTTTAAATAGTTGTTAGGTTCTATGCCATAGGCAAACTCACCTGCACGATATCTCTCATTCCATCTGTCAACCCACGCTTCATTCATAGTGTAGTCTGATTTATTGTCTTTGTTAAATTGCTGCTATATCCCTTATTGATTTTTATTGTTCTTGTAAAATTGCTTTATAACCACCTTTTGCAATACTCGCTTGATGATTAACTCAGCTATTACATTAAAATAATTATCGCTTTTATTTTCAAGTAAATATCTCTTTAATTGAGCTTCGCTGATATCAATCCGGTAAAGAAGTTGCATTAAATTAAAATCCGTTTTCTTTTCGTTGCGCTGTAGTTCAAACGCAATTTTTTCATGAATGCTAGTATAATCTGGCTCAAGAGCCTCTACAAAATCAGCAAGGAAATTACCTTGTTCAAAATCCTTTGCTAATTGCTTTTTAAAAGCTTCAAACAAATCTTTGCTGCTCAACTGATTTTTAATGTCTGGCAAATTTTGCATTGGTTATTTAAGAAAACCTGAAAGTAATTTTAAAAGAACAACGAAAGATACTTATGGTGGCATTACTGACCCTTCCCAGCAGTCTCCCGCCTCGGGGACTCTGCGTCATCCGAAAACCTGATTGAATGACGGTGCTCAATCTACTTGAATATCTTTTTAAAACACAGTCTTACTTATACGTTTCCTCTTTCACTTTGCGCGGAGTCCCCGAGGCGGGAGACTCCGCTAGGAAAGAAAACTTAAACATTACTCATCACCCCACCATTGTAGAAACATTTTTAGTGGGTCGAGTTGGGTTTCGTCCGTAATCGTCATCCGTTGTCTATTTTTTGTCTGTCGGCTAGTGACTCGTCCTGAAAAAAGTTTACACTTTTTGGTTAGAAGTCCTGATTCAAATTTACACTTTTTAGTTAGTCCTGAAA
>JANOUH010000282.1:0-5414 GCA_031416795.1 Cytophagales bacterium
GGTTGCTGGTCCTTATAGTTTTAGCATTTATTCAATATCGAAATAGCAACCGAAAGCAACGAGCCAATGTACTGTTGCTCCTGCAGAAGGAAGAAATTCAGTCAACACTTACGCAACTTAAATCTACCCAATCCCAACTCATCCAATCTGAAAAAATGGCCAGCCTCGGAGAACTTACGGCTGGCATCGCCCATGAAATACAAAACCCGTTAAATTTCGTTAATAATTTTTCAGAGGTGAATACAGAGTTGATCAAAGAGATACAAGACGAAAGACGTAAGACACAAGATGAACGGGATGAAGAGCTTGAGAATGATTTACTAAAGGACATCTCACTTAATCAGGAAAAAATTAATCACCACGGCAAGCGGGCTGCTGACATTGTAAAGGGCATGTTGCAACACAGTAGCAGCAATAGTGGAGTAAAAGAACTTACTGATACCAATGCATTAGCCGATGAATATTTACGCCTGGCGTATCATGGCCTGCGGGCAAAAGACAAATCATTCAACGCAGAATTGAAAACCGATTTTGATTCATCCATTGGCAACATCAATATCATCCCTCAAGATATAGGCAGAGTAATTTTGAATTTGATCAACAACGCATTTTATGCGGTGAATGAGAAAGCGAAACAAAGTATTGCCGGATATGAACCAACGGTTTCAATCATCACCAAGAAAGAAGGCAACAAAGTTTTGATTTCTGTAAAAGACAACGGAAACGGCATCCCTCAAAAGATACTCGATAAAATCTTTCAACCCTTCTTCACCACCAAACCTACGGGGCAGGGGACAGGGCTTGGTCTGTCATTGAGTTATGATATTGTGAAGGCACATGGTGGGGAGTTGAAGGTGGAGACTAGCGAGGGCAATGGGAGCAAGTTTATAGTTGTTTTACCAATTGGGTAAAAGATTGACTGGTATCAACAATTCAGATTTGTAATATTTTGCAAAAGTGGAATATGATGGTTGTAGACAAATACGGAATCAAATTCCGGATTTGTCCAAAATTCGTATATCTTTAGTACATGATAAATAGAACAGCTGAGGCGCGATTAAGAAAATTGTCTAATACCTTCCGAAGTGTAGCTGTGGTAGGCCCCAGGCAAAGCGGGAAAACAACATTGTGCCGCATGGTGTTTCCGGATAAGGACTACATTTCATTGGAAAATCCAGATACACTTGAATTTGCCACGACTGATCCAAGAGGCTTTTTGTCACAGTATAAAAAGGGGGCAATACTGGATGAAGTACAAAGGGCTACACACCTATTTTCTTACCTTCAACAGGTATTGGATGAGACAAAGAAAAAGGGATTGTTTATCCTTACCGGGTCAAATAATTTTCTCTTACAATCCAATATTACACAAACACTATCTGGAAGAATTGCCTATCAGCAACTTTTACCGCTATCCTTGCAAGAGCTCAGAGCCGATAAGAAATTAAAACCGGACTACGCCTGGCATGTCCTCGCTGGCGGATACCCGGAAATAATTAAAAAGAGAATAAACCCATCGGTCTGGTATAGCGATTACCTGCACACCTATGTTGAACGCGATGTGCGACAATTAAAAAACATTACGAACCTTGCACAGTTTACAAAACTCCTTCGCCTGTGTGCAGGGCGGGCAGGTCAGATTCTAAATATGACTTCGCTCTCGAATGATTGCGGTATTGACCAGAAGACCGTTGCCGCATGGCTCAGTGTATTGCAAAGTAGCTATATCATCTATTTGCTGAAACCCTACCACGGCAATTTCAATAAACGGATTATTAAATCACCCAAGCTTTATTTTTATGATACCGGAATAGCCTGTTCATTGTTGGGAATAACTAAAGCACAAGAAATTACTCATCATGCGGCTAAAGGTGCTTTATTCGAAAACATGGTTGTAAGTGAACTATTGAAAGAAAGATTGAATGCAGGCGAAGCCGATAACCTCTATTACTGGAGAGATAAAACAGGCAATGAAGTGGACATAATAGCTGACAAAGCGGGTAAGTTAACCGCTATGGAAATTAAAGCTGGGGAAACAATAAGCTCGGATTATTTTAAAGGAATAGAATACTTTTCTTCCCTTACCCCTTCTAAAATTCAAAAACTAGTGATCTACGGAGGGGCACTGGAACAAGAAAGGAGCAACGGCACGCATGTAAAGTCGTGGAGAAGATTCTAAACAAACAATCAAATTATCAGGGCTCGTGAGGTAGTTGAGTTATGATATTGTGAAAGCGCATGACGGGGAGTTGAAAGTGGAAAAGATGGAAGGTCAAGGGAGTGAGTTTAGTATTCAGTTGCCCATTGTCTGAAACACGGGTTAAAACGATTAAAAGATTACATCGATAAAAGAATCATAAATGAGACAACGAAAGACAAAATCAGTGCAATCCCTACATCCACGCAAATCAGTGATTCAGACACTTTATGATATTGCAAAAGCGCATGGTGGGGAGTTGAAGGTGGAAACAAGTGAAGGAGGGGGAAGTGAATTCATTGTTCAGTTACCTATTAACCGGTCATAAAAAATGAAAAAACTATTTACGGCTTTATTTATGGCTGTATTGTTCTTCTCATGTACAAAAGATGAGCAACATCATAAAATGGACCTGGCAAAGGAAATCACCCTAACCCCACCTCAGGTCATAGTGATTGCTAACTTACCCGATTCACTCCAGCCAAAAGTGGAATGGCTATCGGGCAAACCTTCACCACGTACCGTGGTGGTGCCTCAAAAATCAAAAACGCCTTTTCGTTTCACTGAGAATGGAAAGGAAAGAACTGTCATGCTTGAACCTCCTGTGATACAAACTTTGCCAACCTTAAAAGATGGAAATGGTAAGGTAGTTACCGACAAAAAAAATCAACCGTTTATTCTTGGCGATGGAGGTATCTCTTTTCTTGAAAACTATTCCACCGAACAAGGTCTTCCATCCGATTTGATAGAAACTTCTTTTCTGGATAATAGAGGACTTCTTTGGTTTGGGTCGCAAAGTGGGATTATACGATATGACGGAGTTCGCTTTACAACCTATGATAAAAAACATGGTTTAGTTGGAGACTTTGTAAACTGCATTCATGAAGATAAACATGGAAACTTGTGGATAGGCACCTTAAACGGCTTAAGTAAATATGACGGCTATGTATTCACTTCCTTCTCGGAGATTGATGGACTAGCAGGAAACAATGTAAGAGGAATGCAGGAGGATAAAAATGGCAACTTATGGGTTGCTACCAATAAGGGCCTGACACGATTTGATGGTAAAGAATTCAGAAACTATAGAAAAAGCGATGGCCTATTGAATGATTATGTCTCTACGATTGCAGAAGATAAAAAGGGTAACCTCTGGATAGGAACAAGAGGAGCTGTCAGTCAATTCAATCCGTTGATGGATTCCATTCATTTCACTAATTATTCAGCCGCGCAGGGGTTGCTTGATTATCCAATCAATTGCATCAGGGAAGATAGCAAAGGGATTCTTTGGTTTGGTTCTGACGGTGGGGGCTTAAGTCGGTTTGATCCTTCCCTTGCAGATACCAAATTCACCGCCTATACGATATCACATGGATTGGGAAGTAATAGCATAAGGTGTATTACTGAAGATTCATCAGGCAGACTGTGGTTTGGCCTTGGAGATTTTGGTGGCCTGAGCGTGTACGATCCAAGAATAGATTCAACGCAGGTCACGTTCAAAACATATACCACAGCGCAGGGATTGCACAGCGATTGGATATTTTCAATAACAGAAGACAGAGTTGGGAACCTTTGGTTGGGTGGCTCCGGGGCAGGGATAAGTCGTTTTGAGGGCAGTAGTTTAAGTAAGCTCACCACTGCCCAGGGATTACAGGACAATCTTGTCATGAATATCATGGAGGATAAAGATGGTACTCTCTGGTTTGGCACGGATGCAAAAGGGGTTGTGCGTTTTGACGGAAAAAGCCTGACCGATTTTTCATTCTATCAGGGATTGGGATTTCATGGAGTATACAAATTGATTCAAGATGATCAGGGAAACATATGGTTTGCCAATGGCAGAGTATTACCGGGACTGACACGCTTTGATGGCAAAACATTTAGCCACTTTAGCTTGGCTCATGGCATTGCCAGCGATGTGATTACTTGTATTGCGAAAGACAATACCGGTGACCTTTGGTTTGGCACACCGCAGGGATTGAGTCGGTACGATGGTAAAAGCTTTACCAATTATACCACGAAGCAAGGCCTGCCTGATAATGCCATCTCGGCTGTATATAATGATCCTGAGGGAATGCTTTGGATAGGGACCGGGCAAGGGCTGAGTAGTTATGATGGCGTAAAGATTACAACATATACTACCGCACAGGGCCTGGTGAGTAACCTGGTGAATAACATTGCTCAGGATAGCATCGGCAACCTATGGATTGCCACGAATGAAGGCTTAAGCTATCTGTCAAAAATAAAATTGAAAACAAACCTGACTAATCACGTAAACGTACCAAATGGCAGCGGGCTATTCAAGAATTTCACTGTAGCCGATGGACTTTCAGATAATGATATAAGAAAGGTTATAAAATTACCCAATGGAAAGTTGGCAGTTGGGTCTTATAAGGGGTTAACCATAATCAATGCACCGGTAGAAGCGGATGAAGATTTTTCAATAACGAATGCTGAAATAGTAAATCCGTCCACCGGTTATCCAGTGAAAGCCATAACCTATATGACGTTGGATAAAAATAATATTCTCTGGATATCCACGGCTAGTGAAAATACCGCACTGGTAAGATTTGATTATGATGCAGTAAACAGAAACAAAGAACAACCCACGTTGACCATACATCGGCTAGCGATCAATGAAAATACAATTTCGTGGCATACGCTGGCATCCAATTCCACAGCGACAAATGATAGTACGAGCCCATCACCTAAGCATGTTGAGGAAATTATAGTATTCGGCAAAGAATTAAGTGATCCCGATCGTGAAGCGTTTCTAACCAGATATGAGGGTGTAAAATTTGACAGCATCACGCCCCGCTATCACCTGCCTGTGAATCTGGTTTTGCCTTATCAGTACAACAGCATCACTATTGATTTTGCCGCGAATGAGCTGGCACACCCCCAACTGGTAGAATATCAATACATGCTGGAAGGTTATGATAAAGAATGGAGTCCGGTACTTAAAAAGACCAGCGCAACATTTGGAAACATGGATGAAGGCCGCTATACCTTCAAAGTAAAAGCGCGCTACACGGGACTGAGTGAACCGGGTGCCAACGAATGGACGGAGCCGGTAACTTATTCATTCCGTGTGCTGCCTCCGTGGTACAGAAGCGTGCTGGCCTATTTTATATATGGCATCGCGTTTCTATCGATGATCTATCCCATTCATATCCATCAAAAGAGCAGGGTAGTCAAAGCACAGCAGGAGAAAGCACGT
>JANOUH010000283.1:0-1714 GCA_031416795.1 Cytophagales bacterium
ACCACTCCTTCTTTAAGTAAGCTCACCAACGGAGCGTGACCGTTGAGAATTTGAAAAGAACCGTCTTCCCCAGGAAATGTAGCAATGCTCACTTCTCCTTCGAAGACTTTTTTATCGGGTGTTATAATTTCTAATTGCATATAAATTCAAGATTTAACATCCAAGATTCAAGATTCTGATCGGTAACGATTTTAAATTTTGAATCTTAAATTTGAAATTAACCCTTTGCGTCAGCCATCATTTTCTCACCTTTTGCAATGGCTTCTTCAATGCTACCTACCAGGTTGAAGGCCATTTCAGGAAGATGATCTACTTCACCATCCATGATCATATTGAATCCTTTTATGGTGTCTTTGATATCCACAAGAGCTCCTTTCAAACCAGTGAACGCTTCGGCTACGTGGAAAGGTTGAGACAAGAAACGCTGAACACGTCTTGCACGTGATACGGTCAATTTATCTTCATCAGATAATTCATCCATACCCAGGATTGCGATGATGTCTTGTAACTCTTTGTAACGCTGAAGAATCAACTTCACACGCTGAGCGCAGTTATAATGCTCTTCACCAACGATATCAGCACGCAAAATTCTGGATGTTGAATCCAATGGATCCACCGCAGGGTAGATACCTAATTCAGCAATCTTACGAGACAATACGGTGGTTGCATCCAGGTGAGCAAATGTTGTTGCAGGAGCAGGGTCAGTCAAGTCATCGGCAGGTACGTAAACGGCCTGTACCGAAGTGATTGATCCGTTCTTAGTTGAAGTGATACGCTCTTGCATGGCACCCATCTCAGAAGCCAATGTAGGCTGATAACCTACGGCTGATGGCATACGGCCCAAAAGCGCAGAAACTTCTGATCCGGCTTGTGTGAAACGGAAGATATTATCAATAAAGAAAAGAATGTCGCGACCTTTTCCAGTTCCATCACCATCACGGAAATATTCAGCAACGGTCAATCCTGAAAGAGCAACACGAGCACGGGCCCCGGGAGGTTCGTTCATCTGACCAAACACGAAGGTGGCTTTTGACTCTTGTAATTTGGCCATATCAACTTTAGATAAATCCCAACCACCGGCATGCAATGATTTCATAAACTCAGGACCATAATCCACAATACCGGCTTCAATCATCTCGCGCAACAAGTCGTTTCCTTCACGAGTACGTTCGCCCACACCGGCAAACACAGAAAGACCAGAATATGCTTTTGCGATGTTGTTAATCAATTCCTGAATCAATACAGTTTTACCAACACCAGCACCACCAAACAATCCGATTTTACCTCCCTTTGAGTAAGGCTCAATTAAGTCAATTACTTTAATTCCCGTGTAAAGTATTTCCTGCGAAGTAGAAAGATTTTCATAAGCAGGAGCATTTCTATGGATAGATAAAGTCTTTTCACCTTTTGGTTGCCTGATACCATCAATAGCTTGGCCAATTACATTGAAAAGGCGGCCTTTGATATCGTCACCGATCGGCATTTGAATAGGAGAGCCGGTATCAGTTACTACCATGCCGCGAACCAGACCTTCGGTTCCCTCCATAGCGATAGTACGCACGCGATCTTCTCCTAAATGTTGTTGACATTCCAGCACTACCAGCGTGCCGTCTGCTTTTGTAACTTCCAGTGAATCAAGAATATTTGGAAGTTTTGTGCCGGGTTCGTCAAATGCTACGTCTACTACCGGACCGATTACCTGGGTGATTCTACC
>JANOUH010000284.1:0-22823 GCA_031416795.1 Cytophagales bacterium
GAAAGTGAAAATTCAACACAGCAGCCGTTGCGACCACCAACAATTCGCTTATGTTACAGGAAAGAAGGAAGATGACAAACTTGCGAATGTTTTCGAATATGATGCGGCCTTGCCTGATCGCAAGCACGATAGAGGAGAAGGAATCATCCTTGAGCACCATGTCGGCAACATCTTGCGCAACTTGCGTTCCACGTAAGCCCATGGCTATTCCAATATCTGATTTCTTAAGCGCTGGTGCATCGTTCACACCATCTCCGGTCATGCCTACAATGTGTTTTCGATCTTGCAATACACTCACAAGATCCAATTTTTGTTGAGGGGTGACACGAGCGAATACCGATGTGCTGACCCACAAGTCTTTTTCGCTTTCGTTAAGGCCCGCATACTCTTTCATTTCTTTTCCGATCATCACGCGGATATCTTTGTCATCAATGATACCGAGTTTGCGTCCTATATTTTGTGCTGTTGAAGGATGGTCGCCAGTGATCATGATAACTTTGATGCCTGCTGCTTTACACTCTTGCACAGCGGCAAAAACTTCTTCGCGAGGCGGATCAATCATACCGATAAGGCCTAGGAATATTAAATTTTCTGACAGGCTCGTTTCGTCAGCAGAAGAAGTTTTGGTGGCAGCGGCAAGTACGCGAAGCCCGGAAGCAGACAACGTTTCAGACTCCGCCAACCAGGTTGCTTTGAGTGTTGTGTCAAATTCATGCTCCCCTGCCTGATCGATTATTCGTGTGCAATGATTAACGAGTTCCTCTGTGGCTCCTTTTGCAAACACCCGATGACCATCACTGGTACGATGCAGCGTGGCCATGATTTTTGTATCGGAAGAGAAAGGTTCTTCCTTTATCAAGGGATTTTCCTTCCGTATCGTCTCGATTATCGATCCTTGCTGCTGGGCGAATTTCAGTAAGCCTATTTCCAGGGGATCACCTGTCTCCTTATTACTATTGCCAAAGGAAGCGGTGTTACACAACACGGCAGAGTTTACGATGTGATGAAAAGAAATATCCTTACTATCAACTTTTTTTGAATTGCTTGTATCAAATTTTTCAGCGGGTGTTACGATCAGGTTTACTTCAATTTTGTTTTGTGTCAGCGTTCCTGTTTTATCTGTGCAGATCACATCGGTACCTCCTAATGTCTCAACTGCCGAAAGTCTTTTTACAATTACATTATGTTTTGCCATTTTAAGCATGCCCTTCGCCAAAGCTAACGTGGCTACAATGGGTAACCCTTCAGGTACAGCAGCTACTGCCAAAGCAATAGCGGTTTCCATCATATCCAGAATTTTTTTTCCGTTTAAAAGACCAACAAAGAATATGATGACGACCAAAACTATCGTTACTATGATCAGCTTTTTACTAAACTGCTCTAATTTTTTCTCCAGTGGTGTTGCAACCTGTTCCGCTGATTGCACCAGGCTGGCAATTTTACCAAGCTCGGTCATCATACCAGTGCCAGTAATTATAGAGCGTGTATTCCCTTTTGAAATGAAAGTACCCTTGTAAAGCATGTTGGTTCGTTCGGCCAACGTGGTACCCTCATCTACTTGTCCTTCTTTCTTTTCTACTGGAAGAGATTCACCAGTCAACGCTGATTCGTCCACCTGAAGTTGAGAGGATTTAAAGGTCATGCCGTCAGCAGGAACCATGTCTCCGGCTTCAAGAAATACCAAATCACCGGGAACAAGTTCCTCTGCGTTTATCTCTGTTGTTGCGCCATTGCGAATAACTTTAGCTGGAAGTATCGATAGCTTTTTCAAAGCCTCCATAGAACGCTCTGCCTGGTACTCCATATAAAAGCCGATAATCGCATTGATTAAAATCACCGCCAGTATTGCACCGCCATCAAGCCACTCCTTAAAAAAGAACGATAACCCTGCTGCAACAATTAACAGGTACACGAGCACATTCGTAAATTGGCTTAGGAAAATCAGCCAAAGACTTTTTTTCTTCTCCTCGCTAATGGTGTTTCGTCCGAGTGCTTTCAATCGCAATGCCGCCTCTTCCGGAGTTAATCCTTTTTCAGGATCGGATTGATATATAGACAGTATATCATTTTGTGATTTGCTATGGGCTGAATGCTTAAGGCCTTCCGCGTTGATCATATTAATTGCTTTGGATTAATTACATCTTCATCCCACCCATAGAAGCGATTGCTCCTTTTTTCAAAATGAATGCACTATTAAGAAGATAAGCGCCAGTGGTTACCACTCGCTCGCCTTCTTTTAATCCTGAAATTATCTCAACAAATTTTTTGTTTTCAATTCCCGTTTCAACCGTTCGGCTTTCAAACATTCCAGGCATGGCCTCAATCCAAACCATCGTCATGCGACCGATCAATAAAGCTGTTTTAGGGATGACAAGTGTCTGTTTAGGATGATGATTGATAGTAACTCGCGCCATCATACCCGGCTTTATCATATTGTCACTATTATCTATGCGAAAGCGTACAAGATTTATTTTTGAGTTTTCTTCCATAGCAGGATTTTCAAACACCACTTTTGCTTTGAAGATTTCTTGTGGAAATGCTTCAATGCTAATAGAAGCCTCTGTTCTCTCATTGAAATAATTTATTTCATTGGTATACACCTGCGTCTCCACCCAAACAGAACTTAGGCCTGCAATCTGAAAAAGTGGTTTCCCTATTTCTGTGTACTCCCCTTCATTGACCAATAGTTTTGCCACAAAACCGGTATGCCCACTATAGTAGGATAATAAGGCAGATGCTTTTAGACTCATTTCAAGATTCTTAATTTGCTCTTCCTTCATTCCCCATAGCAACAATTTTTTACGCCCACCCTGAATCAATGCCTCCACAGTGGATTGTTGTCCGGGAAACTTGGTGCGCTGTTGAAGCGTAGACAGATAATCATTCTGATCGGCCAGCAATTCTTCGCTGTAAATACTGTATAGAGCTTGTCCCTTTACGATATGCTCACCTTCCTGGCGAACGAAGAGACGATCAATTCTTCCTTTTACCCGTGCCGTAATAGTAGTTTGTTTATTTTCATCTACTGATACTGTTCCGGTCAAAGTGGTTTGGGCGTTAATGATTGTGAATCGCACCGTATCAATCATAATATTGATGAGCATTTGCTTTTCATTATCAAGAGACAACATCTCAGAATGATTTTCTGTAGTGCTGTCACTTTTTACTCCCATCCCTGGCATTGAGTCATGGTCGTCCTTTTTGCACGAGGAACCCACCGCCAAAATGAAAATAATCAAAATGCTATAGTACCGTCTCATTGCTTCTCATTTAAAATACTTTCGCTATCCAGCATATAGCCCGCATCCAGAGCAATCTCCTCATCTCCTTTCAGACCATTGACAATCTCAATCATTTTATCTGAGGTCATTCCCGTAAACACTATACGCGCCTCGAATAGGCCAATCCCATCCGCTGTCCTTCCTGTTTTTACCCAAACAATTCTGCGTGAACCCAAATCGTAAACTGAAGACAATGGAACACTAAGCGCTTGAGCTTGGATTGAAATTTTACCTTTTATAAATGAATTGATCTTGAAGATTCGCCCTGGATTATCCAAATAGATTCTTGCTTGAGCGAAACGTTGCTTATCCTGATAGACAGGCTCCACAAGATCTATGTTTGCGTTGATTGAGTCTGCCAGCACTTCAGAATACAAAGTTACTGGCACACCTTTTTTAAGTTGAACCTGAGATGAAATGTTGACTGAAAGAATTGCCCACACTTGGCGGCAATCGTTGACAACAAATAGTGTTTGACCCTTGTTGATATACATACCTTCCCTAATCTGTCCCGCTGAAGTTCCTTTAGCATCGGAATTTGAGGAAGAAGGATCACCCATCGCATCCATTCCCTCTGAAGAAGTTGGTTTCATCTCTCCAGAAGAAACCGGTTCTATTGAGAACCTGATGAATCCATCAATGGGTGAAGTAATGGTGATTGCATGTGTTACCGTATTTGATTTTTCAACTTGCTGGATTTGGCCTTCCGAAAGTCCAAGCAGCATTAATTTCTGTTTGGCTTTTAGAACAAGACTGTCTTCTCCGGATTTTAACAGGAACAAATATTCTTCCTGATAGGTGTTGAGTTCGGGACTGTAGACATCTGCAATTCGTTCTCCTTTTTTTACAAACTGATAATTATACTTTATGTAAAGCTTTTCTATTCTTCCCGAAGTTCTAACTGCTACTTTGGTATTTCTTCTTTCATCAAAAGCAATGTATCCATTGGCGGTTACTGTTTGCCTCGAAACATTTTGAGATAACTTTATGGTTTTCTGTGAAGAAAGTACAACCTGATTGGCAGGACGGGAAATCATACGGATAGATTCATTGACTTTCGTGCTATCATGACCGGTATGATTTGTATAATCTTCCGATGCATGCTCTCCACAGGCTGTCGCAAAAATTAAGAACCATGCAATATGTAATCGATTTATGATCATTACTTTGTTTCCATTTCGTATTCATATTCTGCCTGAAGCCTTAGCAAAAGACTAAGCTTTTCAAGTTGCTCCAGTTGTTTCATAAACAACATATCCCATGCATCGAGCAACACAAAAAAGTTTCCTGTGTTTTGTTTGTAGGCTAAAAGATTAGCCTCCATGTTTTTTCTGTATAAAGGATTGATGTCTTTTTGATAATTGTCAAATTGTTGTCTTTCATATATTAACATGGCGAGCTTTTCGTTGATCATCCGCGTAGCCATTAGCTTCATATTCTCCTTCTCTAAGTTCATGGCCTGAATTTCATACGTCATGGATTGAACTTCTGTCTTATACATCTTTGATGACCACGGAACGATGGGGATAGTCACCATGCCCATAACGGAAAATTGATTAGGCATACCTAGCATGTTCATGTGACTGACTCGCAATCCAAAGTCGGGCTTTCTACCCGTTTCCATCCAACTACGATTCAATTCCATTGAGCGTATGTTGTTGGTCATACTGGTTATGTCACTGCGCTGAACAGAAGCAGTGTCCTGAACAAGAATTATTGAATCATAGTTTTTCAACACCACAACGGTGTCAATTGTAAAGGGAGTTTCTGTTGGCCGGTTCAATAATGTGTTCAAACCAATATTACTTTCGGTTACCTCGGCCTTTGCCATCGTCTCCATGTTATTAAGTTCCTTTAACTTGGCTTTGGCTTTGAAAATGGTACTGAGATCAGCCTGGTTATAGGTGTATCGGGATTCGGAAATAGTGATAAAAAGCTTCAACAACTCCCGGTTTTCTGCAATACGACCTAGCTTATGCTCGGCAACTATTCGCTGATAGTATAGTATTCGAACCTGTGTACGTAAAATGTTTTTAGTCCACTCCGCATTATTTTGCTGCACCTGCTTCAGTGAAGAATAATATCCTCCTTTAGCGCGCAGTTTGGCTGAGTTGGGGATCATCTGTTCGGCAGAAAACATGAGGGCAGCCCAATTCATCGGATCTTCTTTTCGTTTGATCATTTCCAATTGATAGGGAAATGAATTCAGTCCGAAGGAAAATGTTGGCGGCATCCAGCTTGAACTGCCATCGGCTTTAGCTTGCAAAGACTTGATACGCGAATCGTATTGCAACACGAGAGGATATTCTGCCTCAACTTTATTAATAATTTCTTCAAGACTTAACCGGACAGTATCCTGCGCACGAATTGTTAGCGTGCCAAACAACGTGATGCTAAGAGAAATATATATTATTACTAGTCTCATGATCAATCTTTAATCTCCATGTATTGGAGTTTACCATTCTTCTTTAATTCACGTTCCTTAACGACTTCATAAACCACGGGCAATACAATGAGCACAAATAGTGTTGAAGTAATAAGGCCGAACACAAATGGAATAGTAATAGGTTTCATCACATCACTGCCTGCCCCCGTGGCTAATAATATTGGAAGCAGACCCACCATGTCAGCCATGACGGTCATGAGTTTTGGTCTCACCCGCAACACTGCTCCCTCAAATACTGCGTCTTTTATATCATCATTCTGAATTTTATCAGGAGAATTCCCCTTCGATAGAGCAAGTTTTTGAATGGACTCGTTCAGGTAAACAACCATGAGTATCCCTGTCTCAACGGCCACTCCAAACAATGCAATGAAACCAACAGCCACAGCCACAGAAAAATTAACGTCAAAGAAGTACATGGAATAAACCCCACCGATAAGCGCCACAGGCAAACTCGCCAACACGATCAGCATTTCCTTTACTGACTTAAAAGTGAAATACAATACAAAGGATATGATCAGAAGAGTAATGGGAATGATAATCTTCAAACGATTTTGGGCACGCACTTGGTTTTCATATTGTCCGCTCCATTCAATGAAGTATCCTTTTGGTAATTTTTTGAACTCATTCTCAATTCTTTTTTTTGCGTCTTTAACTACGCTACCCATGTCTTTACCCCGTATATTGAAGAGCACGGTACCTCGTAACATTGCATTTTCAGAACTGATCATCGGTGGACCTTCCGCGATGGTTAAATCAGTTACGGCTGAAAGAGGAATTGTTCCGTAACTCGCTGTTTGGATTGGAATGCGTTTAATTTCCGAAAGGTCATTACGGTAATCTTGGCCAAGACGTAGGCTTACGCTAAACCGTTCTCTTCCTTCAACGGTATTGGTAAGGTTCATGCCACCAATAGCGGTTTCAATGAGCATGCTTACTTCATCAGTACTCAGGCCATACCGGGCAAGTTCTTCACGATTGATTTTAATGTCGAGGTACTTTCCTCCTGTTAGTTGTTCTACGTATAAGTCAGCAAGACCTTCTGTTCCCTTGAGCGCTTTTTCAATACCCAAGGAAATGTTATAGATACTATCAATATTTTGCCCATAAACTTTGATGCCCACGTCTGTGCGGATACCCGTGGAAAGCATATTGATTCGGTTGATAATAGGTTGAGTCCATCCACTGGTCACTCCGGGTATTTGCACTTTTTTATTCAGTTCAGCAATGAGTTTTTCTTTCGTCATCCCCTCACGCCATTCATCTTTTGGTTTTAAGATGATGATTGTTTCGATCATGCTTAAGGGTGCGTTATCGGTAGCCGTGTATGCTCTTCCTGCTTTGCCAAGCACATTGGCTACTTCAGGAAATTCCTTGATCATGCGGTCTTGTAATTGGAGGATTCGTTTGATTTCGGAATTGGAAGCATCGGGAAGGGTTACAGGCATAAAAAGAAGCGAGCCCTCGTCTAATGGCGGCATAAATTCAGAACCCATCCGTAACAAGAGGGGAATGCAGCCAAGACTTACTATAAAAGCGATGGCTATTACGGTCTTCTTCCAATTGAGACACAGTCGAAGTACAGGACTGTACAATCGGATAAAGAAATTGGAAATAACATTACGACTTTCCGGTCTAAGCTTTCCTTTCATTAATGTTCGCAGCAACATCGGCACAATAAAGAGAGCCACAATCGCTGAACCGATCATGGTAAACGTTTTGGTGAGAACAAGCGGAGAAAATAGTTTTTGCTCTTGACCTGTAAGGAATAAAATCGGGAAAAACGAAATTAATGTAATGAGTATAGAGTAGAACACGGCTCTAACGATCATGCGCGAAGACTTTTCGATGATGCTGATCCGTTGTTCCTCCGGCAGCTCGCTGGTATTGCCAATGCGCTCCTTTTCCATCACGATTCGGATTGAGGTTTAACAACGGCCTGCGTGAGTTGGCGATAAGCATTTTCCGTCATCACAATACCCGCATCGACCAGGTCGCCAATTGCCAGAGCAACGCCACCTAGTGACATGATGTTGAGGCTTATGCCTGCAAATCGAATAATCATAAAGGCAATGAGAATAGAAAGAGGAATGGTGATAATAGCTACCAACGCACTTCGGAAATGAAAAATAAAAATCATCACCACAATAGACACAATGAGTATCTCTTCCCATAATGCTTCACTAAGCGTGGCAACTGCTGCTTCAATTAGATCACTTCTGTCATAAGCAACTTTGAACTTTACTCCGGAAGGCAATCCCGTTTCAACATCAACTATTCGTTCTTTTATTCTGTCAATAACCTCTTTAGCGTTCTCACCATAGCGCATCACTACAATACCTCCCACTACTTCTCCATCACCGTTCTGGTCTGTTATTCCTAATCGTAAGTCACTGCTCATTTGGACAGTGGCAACATCTGAAATTTTTATGGGAATGGATTTGTAGGTGCCTAATGAAATATTTTTGATATCGTCAATGCTGGTGATGTATCCTAAACCCCTGATCATATAACTGGTGGAATTCATTTCGAAAACACTCCCACCGACATCGCGGTTGTTTCCTGTGATTGCCTTAGTCACATCCATCAATGGAACATTGAAATACACAAGCTTGTATGGATCGATAGTAACCTGGTATTGCTTTTGAAAGCCCCCAAATGAAGCAACTTCACTGACTCCATCTACTTTTTGAAGTGCGAACTTGACATACCAATCCTGAAGTGCACGCAACTCTCCGAGATTATAACCAGGTGCATCCAATGTGTACCAGAAAACGTGACCTACTCCGGTACCATCAGGACCAAGTGAGGGAGTCAATCCCGGAGGTAAAAACTTTTGCGCGTAGTTGAGCCTTTCAAGCACACGTGAGCGAGCCCAGTAGATATCAACATCATCTTTGAAAATGACAAAGACGAAACTCATCCCAAACATGGAAGCTGCCCGGATACTTTTGATTTTTGGTAACCCTTGAAGATTCGATACCAACGGATACGTAATCTGGTCTTCTATGATTTTGGGATTACGGCCCATCCATTCCGTATAAATGATTACCTGGTTTTCAGAAAGATCGGGAATGGCATCTACCGGTGTAGTGATTACGGCAAACACTCCGCCTATAATGATGAGGAGTATCCCTAACCAAACGAAGAAGCGATTGTGTGTTGACCAGGAAATTATTTTTTCAATCATTTTCTATTTCGTTAAGAATTTCCGGATACATTGTGCGGCTGGATTATCTTTATTGAATCGATAGAATATTTTTCCTTCCTTAATTTCTCTTCTAAGTAATCCACTCTTTTTCATGATGCCGAGATGCCGGGAAGTGATGGATTGCGCAAAAAGGAGTTTCTCATAAATCTCCTTGACCATCATTTGATTGCTACCGCAATTACACATCAAATGAAGAATGGCAAGGCGCTCAGGATGAGCGGCTGATTTCATTGCCTCGGCTAAATCATCCCACCCATCATCCTTTTTTGCAATACTATTCTTCATTATTTCGTTGAATGATCCGTATACAAAAATGCAGATAGTTGAATATCTGTAGAATGATATGAATCTATAATGAATATGATTCTTATCATTATTGTTGAATGATTTGCATATCGCCAGACCCATAGGCAGCTGAGATTGTGGGGATGTAACCTTTTGAGTGTGGATAAATATGCCCAATAAATAGTCACTACAATAAGTAAACAGAATCGCAGAATAGGATGTGGGAGACAAACTGATTCTTTACCTTATCAAATAAAAAAATCCTTAAGAAAAGGTCTTTTCGGGAGTTGACTGATGCGCTTAGACCTCCACACTCCGTTGCCCACTTTTTCTCTATTATTTTCCTTATGGATCTAAAGTAAGGGGTACACTAACGGCATTAGTGCTCCTAACTTAACCACTAACCACTTCACCTAACTTTAATCAATTATGAATCAATTGAGTCTTTTTAGGAAACCAATAATGACTTCAACCATCAACCCGCTGAATTCAGCTCCTGAAAATCTTTCAGTCCAGCCTTTCCCGTTATATCTCTGCTTTAGGTACTCAACCGTGGTTAGGATATTTTTTGACAGCTACCAACCTCCACCAAAATTCATTTCGGCTTTTTGACCATTTTTCGGAGCGTTGTGCCTTTACAAAGCAATTAACCAAAGACTTAGGAAGATCAACCTCAAATCCTTCTTCGCATTAGGGTACAAATTTGGTATTACCGCGATGACGGACATCATTGATTAGATAGCGCTGAATACATAATTTAGATTTTGAATTGAAACTTAGGATCTAAAAATTCCTGTAACACAGCCTGTATAATACAAGTAAATACAGGTATGTAATGATTTTGGACGGACGACAAACTACGATATTAGTGATGGGTCATTAAGCAAAAAACAATTCGAACTCCGAAGTATGTCATCTCAGTATCAACATTTATTATGCAATTTAATTCAATAAATTTTGGCCTGTTTTTCATATCGTTCTTTGTTCTGTACTGGACGGTTACAAAAAATCATTTAAAAGCACAGAATATACTGATTCTAATCAGCAGCTATGTGTTTTATTCATGGTGGGATTACAGGTTCCTGTTTCTCCTCATCTTTTCAACACTGCTAGACTTCATAACCGGTTTAAAAATTCACCAGTCGAGTATAAAACGAAGAACGGTTTGGCTGTTGATCAGCGTGGTTATTAACCTGGGCTTTCTGGGCTTATTCAAATATTACAACTTTTTCATTGAGTCGTTTGCCGTTGTTTTGAATTCCGTTGGTTTGCAATCCAACATCTGGACACTGAATATCATTCTTCCCGTGGGAATTTCTTTTTATACGTTTCATGGCTTGTCTTACGTTTTCGATATCTACAATAAGAAAATTGAACCCACCAAAAATTTTATTGATTACGCAGTATTTGTTAGTTTCTTTCCGTTACTGGTTGCCGGGCCCATTGAGCGGGCAACTCATTTGCTGCCTCAAGTTAAGACTAAAAGAGTATTCGATTATTCAAAAGCAATTGATGGCCTTCGTCAAATCTTATGGGGGCTTTTCAAAAAAATTGTAATTGCTGATAACTGCGCAACTTTTGCCAACATTATATTTAGTAACCACGAAGCATATAGTGGCTCCACCTTGTTACTGGGTGCTGTCTTTTTTGCCTTTCAGATCTACGGAGACTTTTCGGGATATTCTGATATTGCATTAGGTATTGCCAGGCTTCTTGGTTTTGATCTTATCCGAAACTTTGCCTTTCCATATTTTTCCAGAGACATCGCAGAGTTCTGGAGGCGTTGGCACATTTCACTATCGAGTTGGTTCCGTGATTATTTATACCTACCCCTTGGGGGCAGCAAAGGAAAACTAATTGTTCAAATCAGAAACATTTTCATAATCTTTTTGGTAAGTGGATTCTGGCATGGGGCAAACTGGACCTTTATTGTGTGGGGATGTTTGAATGCCTTATATTTCCTGCCGCTACTAATTTTCGGAAAAAACAGAACAAACCTCAATACCGTTGCGGAAGGAAGGTTTCTCCCAAGTGGAAAAGAATTCCTCCAAATTGTATGTACATTTTTTCTCGTTGTCATTGCCTGGATATTTTTCCGGGCCGACAATGTTGGAATAGCCTTTGACTACATTCTTAGGATATTCTCCGCATCGTTATTTTCTATGCCTCAATTTCTTCCAAAAAAATTAATCTTGATTCTATTCCTATTCTATTTCGTGGAGTGGATACAAAGAGATAAACAACATGCTTTACAGTTTCAAAATGTATACGTTCCCAAAGTAGTAAGGTGGTCAATCTACTATGCGCTTGTAGGCATACTGGTTTTTTACGGTGGTGAAGAACAAGGTTTTATTTATTTTCAATTTTAAGGCTATGAAAAAAATGATTTTGAATTTACTGATTTTTGTATTCCCGCTAGCGCTACTTTTAGGGCCAAATTACTACGTACTATTTTCTTCAAAGGAGAATTTCCATAACATAGATCGAACAATACACAACTTTGAAAATCAAAAATATTTAATTGGCTACCTCTATAACGAAGACAATTACCGGTATATAAAATATAAGGCGTTGTCAGAAAAGAAAGCCACTGTGGTGGCACTCGGTTCATCGCGGGTGTTGCCTTTTCGTGAGGAAATGTTTGAAGCTGATTTTTATAATGCCGGGTTTGCAGTTGATCAGGTTCGGGATTTTCAGGGCTTTTTATCGTGTATTCCTGAAGAGAATCTGCCGGACTATCTCATTCTTGGGCTTGATCAATGGATGTTTAACGATGCATGGAATGATGCAATCGAGCAAACGCATAAACCTCATTGGAAGAAAAATAATTCGTTTGATGCCGGTAAGGGAATAAAAAAAACTGAAAACCTGTACCCTGATTTGATTAGCGGTCAGTTGAGTTTACGCAATCCTAAAAATGCAAACACGGGTAGCATTGAGCGAATCGGTCTAAATGCCATAGTTCATTCAACAGGGTTCAGAAATGATGGAAGTGCCTATTATGGTGAATTGATACAAAGGTTAATGGAGAAAGATACTTCGATAAGTGATTACAACTTCAGGAACACATTTGAAAGAATAAACAATGGTAATGAAAGATTCCAATTTGGAAATCAGGTTTCTGAGAAAGCGTTGTTAACCTTAAATCAATTACTGCAATTCTGCAAATCCAAACAGATTCAGGTTATCGGATTCGTTCCTCCTTTTGCTGATTCGGTTTATGCAAAGATGAAAAACAGCGGCAACTATGAATATGTGGAGAAACTATACCCAGCTATCAAACCAATTTTTAACAGCCACGATTTTGAAATCTATTGTTACGAAACTGTTTCAGAAGTTGGCTCAAATGACTTCGAAACAACTGATGGCTTCCATGGAGGAGAAAATACGTATCTCAGAATAATGATTGATATGCTCAAGAGAAAATCATCCTTAAATAAAGTGAGCAGTTTAGTAAGGTTAGAAAGTGATTTGAATAATACGATAAGCAACTACATTGTTTATCCTTATTAAATGAATCCATAAAAAGTGATAAAGAATCCTCATATTATTTTCTTCTTGCTTCTTTTTATTGTAATTCGAGTTGGATTTAGTCAAATCACCCACAAATTTATTTCGCGACTCATATTTTCTTAATAATGAAGTGTTAAACCCGCACCCCATTTGTAATCACTATCGTAATTGGTACTGATTGAAAAACATTTACTTACCATATACCGAAAGGCTACCGTGAATTCTTTATCGGTATTTACCCGTCCGTCAAAAAAGAAATTATTGCTCAATGGTAAATCATTTCTTTCCAACTGAAGGCGAAGCCTGCCTGTATTGTCAATTCGCCACTCTGACCGAATGAGAAGTGGAAGCAGATAATAAAAACCTGCATCAAATACGTGCCGGTTGTCTTTGCTGTTCGTCTTCTCAAATAGCGGCAGTGTTTTATTTTTACGGTAATCATAGCCAACATAAAAAGCGAGGAACTGTTTTTTATCAAGGTAGCGAAGCAGATGTGTTTCTGTTTCAAAGTCTCCTTTCCAGCTAACCCTTCCTTCAAACTCCAAAGCGTTTTTATTATTTGAAATATCTCCGTCTAGCCATGCGCCCTGTGAGTGTGCCGTTAAATCGAACCAGGGATACAACATATTGTCTTCCTTTTTTACTTTTTTATAACCTGTTCTTGCAAATTCATTTTGTTCACTGCCATCATAGCTAACCACACGCGCCATGCCGGCCATCATGTGATATAAGATATGGCAATGAAAAAACCAATCTTGGTCTTCGTTTGCTTCAAACTCAATGGTAACGGTTTCCATTTGTTTGATGTCGAAGGTATGCTTCATCGGTGAATATTCACCCTGTGCATTTACAAAACGGAAGAAGTGCCCGTGCAGATGCAAGGGGTGGCGCATCATGGTATTATTTGTTAAAACAAAACGAACTCTTTCGCCTTTTCGGATGAGGATTTTATCGGCAGTTGACAAAGTTTTAAAATCAAAAGACCATACATATCGCAACATATTGCCAGTAAGACTTAATTTGATTTCTCGTGGTTTTAATGCAGCATCCAAGGTAGTGGGGTGCAAGGCACGCAGCATATCATAGTTAAAATCACCGGGTATTTCCATATCCATTCCCTGCATGTTGCCCATATCTCCATCGCTATTTTTAGGGATGGTATCATCCGGCATTTTCATGTCTTTCTTATCCATGCCTGAATGATCTTTCATGTTCATATTCGACTTTTCCTTATTTCCCCCGCCTGAAGCGCGGGCAGGCATGTCCATGCCATCCATGTCCATACCTCCCATGCTCATACCAGGCATGTTCATGCTCCCCATTTCCCGCATCATTTTAAAGTAATTGAGCCTGGGAATTTCAGGTGCACTCATCACGTCACCATTGCCGAAATAGGCGGAGGAATACCCCATTACATCCCAGGAGGTAGCCCTTAATTCGGCACCCCCGCTTTGCGGAATGGTAATCAGTACATCGTAGGTTTCCGCGACAGCAATTTCTAATTTGTTTACCGAGATGGGTACAACATTAATCCCATCGGCAGCAATGACCCGCATGTAACTATTGGCATACTGTAAAGTGAAGTAAGTGGATGCCCCACCATTGATGATGCGTAGCCTTATCACTTCACCGGGCTTTGCATCTTTAAAATAATTTTTTGCCTGCCCATTCATCAGGAACTTATTATAGTAGACATCCGACACATCCATGGCGGGCATGCGCTGCCATTCCTGTTTTACTTTATCTTTAAAATAACCAGCAGCAATAGCTTCGCCATAACTTTGCAAGGCTCCCTTTTTTATAGCATACCATTCACCTGCGCGTTTTAAGTAACGCAATACCTGATGGGGATTCTCATCCGTCCAGTCTGATAACATCAATACATATTCTTTTAGATTTGGCTCTGGCGTGGCTGGGTGTATTACAATAGAACCGTAAAGTCCGCTTTGCTCCTGCAGCATGGTGTGCGAATGATACCAATATGTACCGCTCTGAATAAGCGGAAAAGTGAACGTGTACGTTTCTCCAGCTTCCACGGGTGAGGTGGTTAAATAAGGAACACCGTCTTCTTTGTTAGGTAACAATATACCGTGCCAGTGAATAGAAGTCTCCATCTTCATCTGGTTGTGTACGCGGATAATAGCAGTATCGCCTTCCATAAATTCAAGAATGGGTGCAGGAATTTGCCCATTGATGGCTATTGCATGTCGGTGTTTGCCAGTAAAGTTTACCACGGAATCTCTGACATATAAATCATACTCCACTGTTTTTCCTATGTAGAGTTTTTCTGGGTTGAGTTCGATGGGTTGTAAGAATTTGTTGTATGCTGTTGGTTTCCTTGTCCACGATTCTTTCACCCCATCCGTAGTCATAGAGTGATTACTTTGCGCGAGGCTGCAAAAAGGAAGTAACCATAAAAAGAAAAAAAAGCGCTTCATTGAAATTAACTTATTGTTTGACTGGCGTTTTTGTTTTTCTAAGGGCAGGGTTATTGTCTTGAAAAAGGATTGTATCCATGGCATTTTGTTTCGGCATCTTCATGTTCTTCATATCGTTCATGGCTGAGGTATCTTTTCTATCTTGCATACCGGACATTTCTTTTGTGTTTTTCATACTGTCCATTCCTGTCATGTTGTGCTTGGCACTCTTAGTATTCTCCATGTTCATTCCTTTTATGCTTTTCATACTGTGCGCATCGTCCTTTTTATCCATTCCTTTCATATTGATATGCGATTTGGCATCACTATCTTTCATGTCCTCCATTCCCTTCATTGATCCGTCTTTCATTGATTCTTCGGAATGACTCGATTTCCCATTATGTTCATGGTTTGTTTTTGAGGAGTCGTTCATCTCCATTTTTTTCCCGGCATGATCGTGACCGGATTGATTCTCACTCCCCATTTCCATCTGCATTGCTTTTACACCTGCGCCATGGGTATAAACCATTTCACCGCCCAAATAACCTTGATAAAGTATTAAAAGGTTTCCTATTAAAAGTCCGAGGACCCAAGCGATGTATTCTTTATTCCCAAAGAGTTTTCTGCGAAGCCAAAACCATACAAGTAAAATTTGGAAAAGGAAGAGTATAACAAATCCGTTATACTTATGAATCATTAAGATTTCATGGATTGCTTCATTGTGCTGAAGGTTTTGCTCCGCAACCGTCCCGGTTAAAACAGCAAAGGGAGTAAACACAACGCCAACGATTAAACATTTCAGTGTTAAATCTTTCCAGAACTCGCGTTTGTAAAAAAGGGAAAGTGTACCAAATATGCCTGCAAGTAAAAGCAGGGCAATTGGGAAATGGACAATGACTGTATGCAGAGGAGGAAAATCCGAAAGCATAATCCAAATTTTATCAAATCATTTTATTTTTGCGCGCCTTGCCACGCCTTAAGTTCCGCAATCTCTTTCGTTTGGTCTGTGATCATCTTTTGCGCCATTTTTTTCAACTCAGCATTTTTACCATGCTTCACCTGATGCTCCGCCATTGTTTTAGCTCCCTCATGATGAGGAATCATCATCATCACAAAATCTTTATCAGTATTGCCCGTCATTTGCATGGTGGTCATTTTATCCATCATAGAACGCATAGTGACATCCAACTCCTTGTGCAGTTCATCATTTTTTTCATGTTCTACTTGCTGAGTTTTGTAGCCGGTGACAAACTTCTCTAGTTTTCCAATCTCCGCTTTTTGTGCCACGATAATATTTTGCGCTATTGTTTTAATCTGAGTATCTGCACCTTTGCTAACTTCCACTTCGCTCATATCTATTGCCCCCTGATGGTGCATAATCATCATACTGGCAAAATCAGCATCAAAATCACCCGTCATTTTCATGTCTTTCATTTTGTCCATGGTGCTGCTCATGCCTTGCATCATACCATGATCCATAGACACCGCATCGGAATTCATCGAATCGCTTTTAGCCATGTCTGGCATAGCATGATCCATCTCGTTTTTGGTTGTGTCGCTGTTTTTGTTGCCGCACGATTGTAGAAAGCAGGCACTCACAAGTAGACCAATTGTGATTATGGTTTTATGTTTCATTTTTTTAGTATAATGATTAGTAGATAACTAATAATAAATCCTTTATGCAAGAGCAAGGTTGATGTTTACAACTCACCTTTTATTTTAGTCTCTTTCATTGGGTGCATATTGCCTTTCATGTCCATATGATCTCCTTCCTTCATTTTCATTTTAGTCCCGTCCTTTTTTACACAGGTTCCATCCACCATCATTTTTGTGCCGTTACTCATGGTCATTGGCTTTTTCATATCCGACATTTTTCCGTCTTTTATCATCATCATTTTTCCACCCATCATCATGCAACCATCTGTTTTTGACATATCCATTTGGTGATGGTTCATCATTTTGTCATGATCCATCTTTTTCTTGGTGGTGTCTGTTTGGGCGAACGAAGCAAATGATAATAAGATAGCGGCAAATACAAAAATTAGTTTTTTCATTTTTAAGGATTATTTAAATTGTTTAAAATCATACTTTATTTTATTGACGGATTATTTATTGCTTTCATGTGTGATTTTTCATTTGCATTAAACTTATCAACTCACTTACTTCTTATTAATAAGCATACCACTTTATAAAGTGTCAATAGTAATCCCCGCAGCCTTCAGTCTTATATAAATCGTGTAGGATTTCCACAATGAGGTAGTAATTCCCCTTTCATCCAATTCCATTGAATCATTAAATGGCTACTATAGGCAAGCAGGATATTAAATGCCCCTAATTCTCACGATGCTTTTCGTTAAACATCGGAACGTAAATTGAACTGTGGGTTATTGAGTGGTGAGGATGATACATTTACTAACAGACTTTTGAGATGACAGTAAAGAATGAAGATCACATTCCTCCGGGCTGGGATTACAATCCCTCCGGTTGGCACGATCGAATACCTATTCTTGCACTCGCCTTTATTGGAACTTGTATTGCCAGTTACCTGACGCTCTATCAGTTCAATATCTTAAGCAATGTTTGGGAGCCCTTTTTTGGAAAGGGTAGCGAGAAAGTATTGAATTCAGTCGTTTCGAAAGCACTTCCTATACCCGATGGAGCGATAGGTGCTATTGCCTATTTAGTAGATGTGGCCACAGGAATAATTGGTAGTAACAGGCGATGGCGCACCATGCCCTGGATCGTCATTTTGTTTGGAATTGCCACAGGGCCGTTAGGCTTAGTCAGCATAGTGTTGGTTATTCTTCAACCTGTGCTTTTCCAATCTTGGTGCACACTCTGTCTTGCATCTGCTACAATTTCAGTACTCATGATCGGCCCCGCTATGGATGAAATGTTGGCTTCATTACAATATTTAAAAAGAGTAAAAGATTCCGGCAATTCTGTGTGGCGAGCTTTTTGGGGAGATAAGAAAATGACAAAGTAAAATAATTTGATCTATGAGGGCGCAAATTATAAATGCAATGATCGGAATATGGTTGATGGTGGCACCAAGTGCTCTTCACTACACAACATCGGGTGCTATAAGCAACTATATAGTCGGGCCTATACTTGCCACATTTGCACTTGTTGCGTGTTGGGAAGTAACACGCGTCTTACGCAAGGTTGGTATTGCCATAGGAGTATGGCTTGTATTTGCTCCATGGATATTGGGGTACAGCGAAATGCTTCCTATATTGAATGATACGCTCTGTGGTATAGCGGCTATAATTTTTGCATTTGTTAAAGGTGAAATTAAGAGTAACTATGGCGGAGGATGGCAGGCTCTATGGCAAACTCATACTGCTACAAAAGCAAAGCTTTGACCGCCATCGAACAGCCTATCTTGGTTGTGGATAAATTCCTTCAGATTAATTTACTACTCTTACTTTACCTCCTTAATGGTATAACTTCCCAATTTGTTAAGTTGGGCTTGTAATTCATCAACATCAACTACTTTACTCATCGTAAGCACTGCACCGGGCGGACGCAATTGGACATCTGCCTCCGTAACATCGGGGATTTGCAACAATATATTCTTAACGCTGCTCACACAACCCCCGCAACTCATTCCTTGTAATTCATAGCTCTTTTTCATTTTGTTTTATTTTAAAATTTTTTTTTTGAATTCTTTCACAGTATTTTAGCTATTCCTTTGCTGCTTTCATTAATGATTTTACAGATCCTGAACTTTCAAGAATTACCTTGCTGTTCATAACCGAATGATTTTCAGAGTCGATTCTAAACGTAAGATGAAGTTTGTATTTTACATTCTTACCCTTTTTTAACAAATCGAACAATGTTTTGCTTACTTCCTTAAACGAAACTCTTATCGGGATTTGAAGTTCAGTAACGCTTTGCTTTTTAATGTCGGTAATACCGGGTATTACCCCCTCTATCCATTCATGGTCTTCAATAGCAAACTTATAGGCAATGTTCTTTGCTTTGATTGGAAAAACGTTTTGATTTCTTATGGAAACATTAAGCTGGATAGCGGCTCTTGAAAAGTTAAGGGAATCAACCTGAATATGTTTCGAAGTAAGTTCAGGGATATAAATCAGCGGAAGAAGTCGTGTGACATCTACATCAAATTTCTTTTTAAAAATAATGTCAGTGAAGAAGGTTGCGTGTAATCTATATTCAACCGAATCAATATCCTTTCGCTCACTTGCCTTTAGGATTGACTTAAGGTGATGATTTTGAATTGTTAGCGGAAGTGAAATCCAACTGGTGTCATTGCTCTCCAGCGTAATTGTCTTTTTGTGATGACTCTTGATTACTTCTACGCCATTGATGAAAATACTGTATTGGACACTATCTGCGGTGAATGCGATGGGAAGTTGGTTTTTCAAGATCACTTTTACAGTCATCTCTGTCTTCTCGGCAGTTAATGACGTTATCTCTACAACGGAAAGTTCAACACGCGGAAGCAAAAACGTTTTATGTGGACTCGTATCCCGTTTATAGCCAACAAATCGCCAAATAAAAAACACAGCCAGACCAGCGATGATTAAAAATAGAATCGTTAATAGTATTTTCTTTGTCATGATTAATTCCTCTCTTCCTTCTCCATTATCTTAATCTCTGTTTTCTCCTTTTTTATATCCTGTCGGATAAGTCCGAATAAACTCATGTAGATATTGGCAATCCATACCAATGAAAATCCGGCTATGACATAACCTCGCCAATCATCTATCAATAGTCTGTAGTCCGTTAGGAAGAGAAATAGAATCGTTATGTAATGGCTGAAACAATATTCACAGGTAAACAGGTAAAAAAATTTTCTTTCCAATAAAGTCTTATCATGCACACTTCGGTTAGTACAAAAATCTCTGGGCTCGTGAAAAACTTCTTCATGAGTAACTGTCCATGCGATGCAGGCAATGGGTATAGCCAATATAAAAAGCCAAAGTAATTGCATGGAGATCGTCACTGCGCCAATGCACAAGCCTTGCCAGTGTCTATAATCATAATTTGTTTTCGAGCTTACTCATTTACTTTTTTAATTAGATACTTGAAATCTGTTTAAATCATTTTCGGAGCTGCAGATAAATAGTCTATTCTTTAAATTTCTTTCCCCCAACAACCAGCCTTCCTTCCTTGGCAAATGCATGGGTGAAGCTCAAATGAAATTGTCTGATAATATTGCTGTCTTATATGTCATGCTTTAATATTTTTAAATTTTCTGAAACCAATTACAAATTGGTAAATAGCAGCTATTCCGGCCGGTATAGGTAAAATATGATAAAACAAACCTTCAAATCCTTTGGCATATGATATTCCCTCTATCAAGGCTACCACAAAAAACCACATAATTCCATACCCGATTTCTCCCCTTGCTTTATCTTTCTTTGATTGTAATTCGTAATCAATTTTCATATCGCTTATTATTCAGCTAAAATCCTTTCCCCTTTTTTGTTTAGCCGCGCGTTCCTGGTAAGTATTTTCTTTCCATTCGTCAAAAGCTAGCTGAGCTTTTGCTACTGAGGCTTCAATTTCCTTCTCGCCCATTTCCTTGAAGGACTTCATTGATACATTTGTTGCTGGATTAATTGTTTGAATGGCCATGATATATGGTTTTGATAAGCGTTACATTGCTTATTCCACTTTATTTTTCTCAACTAATTGCATTCCACACTTGGGGCATTTACCTGGCTCATCCATCTGCACCTCAGGATGCATTGAGCACGTGTAAATTATCTTAGCTTTAAAACTTGGGCCGTTAGGATTTGGCTTTTGCTTGTTGAAATCCTCATTTGTTTTTTGACTTAACATACTACCAGCAGATTGTTGGGATTGTTTGTTCTGAATGTTTTTCATTTTGTTTGTATTTAAAGTTACTAAAATATTTTTAGGATTATTTTAGTACTATGCTGTATTAATGAATATACTTATCAAACGTTCCATACTTTTCAGCGATCTTGCCTTTTGGCAAACTGACGAGGATTAATGCCACAGCAGCTATCACAACAATCCATACTGTGTTTGCTGAGATAGTGTTTGTTCTGAAAGCCGCTACGATCAGCCATATAGCAAACGGAATATTTATAAATCGCACTACGCGCCCAACTTCTGCCATTGCCATAATTGAAAACGTAACCACTAAGGCACCTATGGTAGTGAGGCTGTTTGCCATCGAACCTTGCACTGAAAGTAAGGATGGTGAAAACATGAAGCCAATTCCGATGGCCGTTGCTAAAACCAAATTCCACTGAAATTTTATTCCCCACCACATGGCAGGAATGGTCTTATTGATTGATGCAATAAAACTTGGAGTGCGCTCATCTTTACTTCCGCCTTCAATGGTATCGCCCATCCAGAAGGTGCGCCAGAATGGCTTGCCCTCTTTCACGCGTCTATTTAGAAATTGTATCGTGGCAATTACTTCATCAAGCGTAAGCGGTATCATGATGATCATCGCTAACGCCATCATCAAACAATATGCACACCAGAAGCCAACAGATACAGGTTGTAAGATAATTAACACGATACTGACAACTCCAAGCGGAATTACAAGTATGCCAAAAAAAGCAACCATCCACGGCATGGTGCGCCAGCGGTTCGACATACCCATGTAACCCATAAGCATCTCAAGTGTATAAGAAAATGTTCCAAGGCCTGCATCTGAAATGGGAAATGATTTGGATACATCAGAGGTTAAAACTTTCATTGTTCCTTCTCCAAAAAAAGGATCCCACGCATGATCTATATAGCCCAACTGATAGGCTGAAAGGTAGCGTGATCCAAAAAAACCAATCCACGCTAATATAATTATCGGTGTTCGCTGTAGCCATGTTGAAGGATTGTATGACCAACCCGGTGGCGTATCGGGGCCGGGCGGCATCTTCATCATCATACCCATCATGCCTGGCATTTCTGGAATAAGAACAGCCAACGCAACAACGAGTATACCAATCATATTATCGGTAATAAATACCGAAGCATCTGGCGACCAGAACATAACCGGGGCAAACAGCAACCATACCCCTACAAAGCAAGAACCCCATGGTGCCCAAAGCCGAAAAGGATTAGAGGATAACAAACCGAATACAACCAGCAGTGCTCCACTGATTATATCACTATACATCATTTGGCTACTTTTATAACCGAACGTAAAGGGCGCGGTAATTAGGAATACGCCTAGGATGGCAATAGTTAAATGAGTCCATATAATTTTCTCATGGCTCGAAATAATCATTTGATTTTGTTCTGCTGCCGAACCAGCACTCATGTTCTTCATGTCATGACCCTTGTGTATGGAATTTTTGATGGTCGCAGTTTCACGCTTATCTGTTGTAGATCTTTCTTTTATTGTTTTCTCCTGCATTGACATTCCTTCATGATTTTCCATGGCGCGTTTTGTTTGCTTCAAAAACTTAGATCATCAAAGAGTTTTTCCTTCGACTACAACAACTTCATAAAGAACTTTAACCGGAACTTATTTTCTGGTCACTTCTTACTACCCTTTGCTGGCATAGCATGACCTTCGTGTCCAGTCTTTTGGTTATCGGGTTTATCTTGCTTTGGTAATACAAGCGGTTTTTTTTCTTTACCTCCATTAGGTTGGTTTTGATTTGTTCTTTTTGCACCGGGCATCGGAATTCCTTCTTTGGTTTTCATAGTTTATTTCATTT
>JANOUH010000285.1:0-1826 GCA_031416795.1 Cytophagales bacterium
ATGGTGAATAGCAGCTAATAAGAAGCCACAAGCCAGGCCTACGGATTCATTCACGTAATAATTGGTTTTCTTCCTGCCATCGGGCATTAGGTCATACGCCTTTTTAAATACCACAATCAGGTAAGGGGCGGTTTCTAAAAAAGGTTTCTTCCAATCGGTTTGTAACGGTTTAATGTCTTCAATCCATTCCTCACTCATTCGGCTTTGATAGCTTTCATACTCTTCCTTTTCTGCAGCCTTGCGTATGGCTGATTTAATGGATGGATCACTGACAATACAAAATGTCCACGGTTGTTTATGAGCACCCGATGGAGCGGTAGATGCAGTGAGTATGATATTTTCAATGACTTCTTTTGGAATTGCTTTATTTGAAAAATCGCGTACCGTTCTGCGCTTGTTCATCCAGTCATAAAACACCTTGCTGCGAAAGAGCATTTCTTCTTCACTGTAGGATTCGTGCGAGTAGGCTACAAAGGGATAGCCATCCATCATCTTTATTGGATCGGAATTCATCAGCAATAGTTAATCCGAAAAGATAAACAATCCTGGTTGAACAGGGAGATGTTTGAGAATTATTTTGTGTGCCTTTGTCTTAATACCGACAACACATCTTCCAATTGATAATCTTTAGCTGCGAGCAATACCAGGTAGTGATACATCAGGTCAGCGGCTTCGTTAAGAAATAGTTCTTTATGGTTGTCCTTGGCTTCGATGATTAATTCCACCGCTTCCTCACCAACTTTCTGGGCTACTTTATTGATGCCGGAGTCAAGAAGTTGATTGGTGTATGATCCTGCCTTTGGATTTTTCTTCCTTTCCTGAATGATGGCTTCTAAAAACTCTAATCCTGAAATTTTATTTAGTTCGTTGAAACAGGTATCCGAACCGGTATGGCATGTAGGGCCTTGCGGGGTTACTTTTAAAAGTAACGTATCGTTGTCACAATCAATTTTTACATCAACCAGGTGTAGGTAATTACCTGACGTTTCTCCTTTCGTCCACAGCCGTTGTTTTGTGCGGCTATAAAAAGTTAGTTTATTCTCTGCCAAGGTTTTGTCCAGTGCCTCGCGGTTCATGTATCCAAGCATCAAGACGTTATTTGTCTTTGCGTCCTGCACGATGCACGGAATGAGTCCTTGTGTTTTATCAAAGTCTAAAGTTTGTATATCGATCATGGCTGCTTATACCCTAACAGGTACCCCATTGGTTTGCAAATATTTTTTCAAATCTGAAATCGTCAGTTCACCAAAGTGAAAAAGACTGGCGGCTAATGCAGCATCTGCTTTTCCCAAAATAAATACCTCCAGAAAATGTTGCATGCTGCCGGCCCCACCAGATGCAATAACCGGAATACTCAACAGTTCATGAAGTTTTGCCAATGGGTCAATGGCAAAACCTTGTTTGGTGCCATCATGATCCATGCTGGTGAATAGAATTTCTCCCGCTCCACGCGATTGTCCCTCTTTGGCCCAGGAGAATAATTTCTTATCAGTAGGCTTTGTGCCTCCATGAGTATGAACAGTCCATTGGTTTCCAACTTTTCGGGCATCAATGGCGAGCACGACAAATTGAGAACCGAATGCTTTTGCTAATTCATCAATCAGGTCTGGATTTTTTACTGCAGCTGAATTGATGCTTACTTTATCCGCTCCGGCTTCAAGTAGGGGAGCAACATCTGCTACACTGGTGATTCCACCACCAACAGTAAAAGGTATGTTTACATGAGTGGCAATTTCTTTTACCAATGCAGCAAAAGTTTTTCTTTTTTCATTCGTGGCAGAGATATCCAGGAAGACCAATTCATCGGCACCCTGTGCCGCATAGGC
>JANOUH010000286.1:0-5074 GCA_031416795.1 Cytophagales bacterium
TTAGCATTAGGATATCAAATGATTTCAGGATTTTGATTGGTAATCTTTATTGTTAGGGTGATTAACATTGTAGACCCTTTTGAATTCCAGGCTTCTTGATCCAAAATTAATAAGTAAGCCGATTGGTAAATTATATGCCTGGCAATAATTCATGGCCTGAGCCAGATGAACATCCTCCAGTTTTATCAATGCCTTGAGCTCCACCATGATCACATCCTCCACAAAGAAATCAACTCTTCGGTTGCCAATGGCTGTATCATCATAATAAATTGTCATCTCCATTTCTCTTTCGAAACGCAATCCTTGCTTCTCCATTTCAATCACCATAGCGCGTTGGTAAATGACTTCCTGAAAACCATTCCCCAATGTTGAATGAACCTTCATGGCGCATCCAATGATTTTATGAGTTAGATCTTCATACTTCATGTTCATCCTATTGTTCTAATCCTATCATCCTTGAATCTTAAAAATCCTAATTCAGACAATTTTCTCCATAGCCTACACCATCATCTCGAAGCGTATTACAGAAAGACCAGACTTTACTTACTATTGCTGAATTGTTGTCGCTCATATCTCTTCTTTATCGTGCAGGTTATCGTGCAGGTTATCGTGCAGTTTATCGTGCAGGTATTAAAGCTCTCTTATCGTGCAGGTTTTAGTGCAGTTTATCGTGCAACGTTTTTGATAATTGGTACCGCCCTGTTTTCTTGCTTCCTTTATATTCTATGAAGCCTGCATCTGTTAAAGTTTTTAAATTATCTTTTATGGTTCTTTCTGAAACTTCAAAATGAGCCATTAAGTCTGCTACTTTTAAACCAGAAGTTTTAAAAATTAACAAAACAATTTCTTTTAATCGTTGACCTACTGATTCAGTTATTTCCCCAGTTATTTCTTCAGTTATTCTCTCAACTTTAGCAATAATAGATATACTTATTCCCTCCGTTATTCCATCAGTTTTACCCGCACTCTTTCTATTATGTGCAACTTCCGGAAACGTAACCATCGTAGTATTTTCATTTTGCTTCCATATCGGAGTCTTAAACTTATTCTCTTTGCAATCTCTAATCATTCTTTGTGTTCCTGTTCCAAGCATTTCAATATACTTTCTGTAAAAGCACATTTGAGCAATATCAGGATTACGAAGAATAGAATTATGTTCCACTTTTAAATCAGCAACGGAAATACCATCAGGAAGAGTACCATAATTGCTAATTTCTGTTCTATCTGAATAAATTGATATTTGCAGGAATCCTTTAACAGAATTATAATCTCGGTGTACAATTGCATTTAAAATACCTTCACGCAAAGCCAATACGGGATAATTGGGCTTGTCTGTTCTTAGAAGTCCCTTTACTGTTAGATTTTTTCCATAAACATTGTCTAAGCGCTCAAATATTGCTGCAATGTTTTTGAATACATTGCCTTCAAACATTTTATCATCAATAAACTTGTTTCCTGATATTTTTGAAGGATAAAGTGTAAGCCTGATTCTTGATTGCGGAATAAAACGTATTGGATTTTTACCAAACAAAACCATGCAGGCATTTGTAATATTACCATTTTGAAGCAACCCTACCTGAATCAAAAAATCTTCTACATCTTCTATTTTAGCTTCTTTCTTATATTCCTTGTATAGCTTAATCGTCTGCTTTATTTCTACTGTATCTAAATCCATTAACTCCGCACCTAACACTGGCATCCGCTCCCAGTGAAAATCGGCTTGCTTCCGTTGCGAAATAAGATTGGTTAGTTTTTCGGGACTGGTTGTTTTTGTTACCTGCCCAATTCTGTTATAAATAACTCCTCTATATTGATAAGGTTTTTTCGCTCCTTCCCAAACGCTGATTAAAATAACATCATTCTTTCTGTAGTGGACTACCTGCACGGAAATGGGTGCAGTAGGTTTAATCAAATCTACCAAAGCACTTTGTATTAAAACAGCCTGCTGTTGAGCGTTCTCAATTCCTACTACCTTTTTATTTTCGTTAATTCCTACCACTAAATCACCGCCTTGCGTGTTGATGAATGAAGTTATGGATTTTGCAATGGCATCAATATTGGGTTGTGCTTTAAATTCCAAACGAACCCCTTCTTTCTGCTGCAACAGATTTTCTATGATAAAACTATTCTCCATCGTTGCTCTGTTGAGGGTTCATTACTTCATTAATAAAGTCTTTGTCGGTAAACTGTGCATTAATATACACCATCATTTCATCTAAACGATAAAACTCCTGTGCCCAGTTACCATTGCGAAGCGTAACCGGAATATGGTTTTTAATAACATACTCATACATTTCAACCGAAAGTTTGTCAAAAAGTCGATTGTCCATAAACATCACTTCATCATCACTTTTTAGTTTTATTTTCTTCAAAAGTAAGCGAGTGTAAACAACATCCCGATGCACCAGGAACCAGTAAGGCTTCTTTAACCGGATCGCTTCTTTTATTTCTTCAAATGTGATGTTTTTTTCTCCAATATTTCCTGTGCCACAATATGGGCGGATAATGCCCAGAAACAAATCACACTCATCAACTGCTTTCAAGCAATTTTCAAGATTTGATAAGTGAGGATTCACCTTGATGCTTCCGTAATGAGAATTCAGCACTTCATAGCCCAGCGTATTTAACTGAGCTACTATTTGAGATAGCTGGTCTTCAAACCCATATACAGTTGACCCCACCATTATTTTCACCTTCCGGTTTGGAGGTACTGGTTTCTTATTGCTTACTCGTTTTGCCATTGATACATCTTACATTCCATAAACCTAATTCAGACTAATTTCCCCTCAAACGCTTTCTTTAAAATACTTTGCCGGAGGGTTTCGGCTTGGGCAAGGCTGGTGGTAATGGTTTCTTCTACTTTATCACATACACTCAAGCGACTTTCTATTTCTTGTACAATTGAATCTTGTTCTGCCAGTGATGCTAACGGAACAGGGAAGCTTTTCAAATCGTCTAAATTCAACCCAGCTTTAACAGCCCCTTTTTGGTTCTGGTTTAAATGATGATGTCCCCCTGATTTTGAAATTATCCAATATCCAACGTACTTTTTATTAAAGCCCTCTTTTGGTCGACAGAGACACACATGCTGATTTACATAAGCGTTCTCCAACTTTGGTGCAATTGCAAACATTCCTAAGTAACCTGTAATTGAAAAAAGAAAATCACCTTCTTGTACTTTTGTTCTTACACCTTCTGAATTGGTTGGTAGATTTACGTATTGGATATTTGATTCAGTTAAATCCAACTCTAATGAATCAAAATCCATGTTTGTGATACGAATGAAGATTGCACCATTATCTGAATAGTATTTGGCCCAACCCCGAGAACCGCTTGTAACATAGGAAAACAGTTCTCCGCTTTTTACCCACTTCCACCCTTGTGGCAATTCATTGTCTGAATTAGGATTTTTAGGATTAGATGATTGTAGGATTTCTTTTTTTGCAGCAACATCATTAATCCTGTCATCCTTTAATCCTACCGATCCTAATTCAGACATTTTAGGATTAGACGATTGTAGGATTTCTTTTTTTGCAGCAACATCATCAATCCTATCATCCTGTAATCCTTCTAATCCTAATTCAGACATTTTAGGACTAGATGATTGTAGGATTTCATTTTTTACAGCAACATCACTAATCCTATCATCCTTTAATCCTACCGATCCTAATTCAGACAACTTCCCCTCAAACGCCCACTTCAACACCGCCTGTCTATAAATTTTTAATTGCTGCTGTGCGGTTTCTAATTGCTGTTTGCCTTTGTCGAGTTCGCTGAGGAGTTCTTCTATTTTGGAAACGATGGCGTGTTGGGCTTTCAAATGTGGAAGAGGAACAAATTGTGAAAAAACATCTTTATCCCTCACTGCCGGATAAGAACTTCCTGTTTGCAATTCGTTTAGTGGTTGCAGGAAGATATTGGAGAGGGATAAGTAAAAAATATATTTAGGATCTACTTCTCCTCCTTTAGCTCTTATCACACAAAATCCAGAAGATGCTATTTGATCGTTATAGATTTCTCTATCTATAATAGCAATGTTCTTCATATAGGTTCTCACCGTAGAAAAGAGAATGTCATTTTTACGAACTATTTGCTGAGCTCTTGAAGGAGCATCCTTCCAAGTGTATACTTTGTGATCAAGTATTTTATTTCGTGTATTATCTATTCCTCCAATATCTAAGTAGAAAAATTCCGTCTTAGGGTTTTGGGTTGTCCTTTTTACAGATTCCACTTTTTCACTAATATCCCCCAACTTCACCCATCTCCATCCATCAGGTAAGCCATCGCTATTCTGTGCAAGCGGAGTGATAGTGGACTTGGTACCGAGTTGGTCCGGTGTTGCTTCGGCCTGTGGTTTGGCGTTGGGTTGTTTTTTTGGAGGGGTTTTAACGGGCATGGTTTCTTATATTCTCAATCTTCTTTACTCTATGAGCGTACTATCAGCTTGTTACAACTTGTTACAACTTGTTACAACTTGTGCCAACTTGTGCAGTCTGTAAACAACACATTTTCTGTAATCGCTTCTTAATCATATCAATTCTGCTTTTTGCTTTCCTGCACTTGTTAATTGATATACTTTATTGCTTGTAGTGCCAATGCTTACAATCCAATTTTTCTTTTCCAATGTTCTTATATCTTTTCGAATATTGATTGTCGATGTTTTAAACTTAGCAGCTATTTTACCAATATCAACCTTTTGTCGCAGATGCAACTCTTTTACAATAAAAGCAATTCGCTTCATTCGGTCGGCACTTACCTGCAACTCCAGTAATACATTGCCGGGGGTATAGTTTCTTTTAAAGATAACGGTAAAGAAATAATCAAATTGAAATGTGGGTGCAGGTAAATCTTCGCTTTTAAGGGCACTTCGCATACGTTGTATTCCTGTACCCAGTTTTTCAATATACCCAACGCGGTTGAGCAGCGAAGCCAGCAATGGGTTACGCGCCAGCGTGCGTTTGCCAAAATCTTTTTTATCTAATCCCTTCGGCAAGCCCCCGGGATTGGAAATTTCCAGGCGGTCGTTAAATATTTCAATCATCACTGTTGCTCCCTTTTCAGAATAGTCGCGGTG
>JANOUH010000287.1:0-6332 GCA_031416795.1 Cytophagales bacterium
TCAATATTTCTTTCAACGGCTCGTCTTGTTTTTAAGTCTTTTTGAAAGTCCTTGAAATTCCTGACTTCAGGAATGAATGAGTTAATTTCCAGAATCGCTTGTTCAATATCCTTTAACCAGGTCTTTACGTCATTGTCCATAAACCAGAACCTTGGTTTTGTTGATACGCTCTTTTAAGAAGGGATTCTTAATTGCTTTGCTTTCCAATAAGTCGATGGGTCTGTTTAGTATTTTTTCTAACTCAAATTTCAAGTCGAAATAATTATCGGTATACTCAAAGGGGTCGTCAGTTTTGAAGTCTACAATTAAGTCAACGTCACTTTCTTGCGTGAAGTTTTTTGTATTGACTGAACCAAATGAATATAGGGTCTTTACTTTGTGATTTTCACAGAGACTTTGAATTTGGTTTTTATAGGTGTCAATTAGCCCCATGTTTCAAATTTACTCAATTTATCCTTTCTTTTTTGTTGCGAGGGGAATTGTGATCAACGCGAGAAAACTACGAATCTGTTGTACCGACCCCGATGCATCGGGAACCAGTATCTCTTTCGGTATTCAGTAGCGCATTTCATAGCTTTGTATGCGTTTTACTTCAACGGGATACCGGTTCACGTTTTGTAGTTTGATGTGTGTTTTTTCTTTTCGGTTAACTTGACCGGTATGACATTTCATAGGAAAGGTGATACTTAAAAAACTCCAACAAAAAAAGCAACCCTTCTCAGAGTTGCTTTTCATTTATCAACCGAACCCTTGGCGGAGGCTGACTTTAAGCTTTACCGCTTTCTTCTATTTCTTCACTCTCACCGGGTAAGCAGGATGTTTGGGTTCTACCGGAGGATTTTTCTTTAACTCTTCCAAAGCAATTTCAATCGCCTTTTGCAACTGCGGATCATTTCCTTTGATCACCTCGCCTGGTAGTTGTTCTACTTCTACATCAGGAGCCACGCCTTCATTCTCAACAATAAATCCATCTTGTGTCCAGATGGCTAAGTTAGGAGCGGTTACTGAAGCGCCATCAATGAATTCAGGAAATCCTAATATGCCAACGAGGCCGCCCCACGTGCGCTTGCCTACCAGTGTGCCTACTTTAAACTTGCGGAACATCCAGGGCAACATGTCGCCACCGGAGCCGGCTGTCTCATCAATCAACATTACCTTCGGTCCTTGTATGGAGGCACTCGGTGTTTTAAAATCTTTTCCATAACGAGTGTTCCAATGTGCGTGATACGGTTGCTGTAAAAGATCGATGTAGTAGTTGGCAATTTGTCCGCCACCGTTGAAGCGCTCGTCAATGATGATTGCTTTGCGGTTAGCTTGTGGATAGAAGTATCGTTTAAAATATTCGTGACCTTGATTCGCGGTGTTGGGTACATAGACATACGCTACCTGTCCGTTGGTGGCAGCCGTTACTTTCTTCAAATTGCCTTCTACCCAATCGCGGCTGCGCAGTGAGGCTTCACCGGCAACGGGTACTACTTTTACTACACGTGAACCGGTCATGTTAGGGTTTGCTCCAATGGTGAGTTCAACAATTTTACCAGCGGTGTTTTCAAAAAAACTAAACAGGTTTTGTGCTGCGGTCACTTCTTTTCCATTCACGGCTAAGATGTATTCGCCCACAGCGGCATTGACGCCCGGCTCGGTTAAGGGAGATCGCAATTCAGGATTCCAGTTGAGTCCTCCGTAAATCTTTTTTATCTGGTAGCGATTGTTGCTGATGGTATAATCAGCGCCCAGCAATCCGCCAGGTACTTGCTCGGGTGCACCCACGCGGTCACCTGAACCCTGTATGTTATGATGGCCCACCACCAATTCACTGCACATCCATTGTATCAACGTATTCAAATTGCCACGACACGCGAGGTGCGGTAAGAATTGTGCATACTTCTTTTTCATCGCGGCCCAATCTGCGCCATGCATGCCGGGGTCATAGAAGTAGTCGCGGTTCACTCGCCAGGCTTCGTCAAAGGTTTGAGCCCACTCCACTGGCGGATCAACCTTCACCGAGATATCGTTGATGTTGATCATTCCTTTTCCGGCTTCTGGTTTTTCACCGGTGTTCGTTATTCCGAACGTAGTTCCTTTTTGATACAACATCCTTTTGTTATCCGCGGAGATCACGTAATTATCCAGCTCCATCACTTCGGTATCCTTACGCTTGGCGATGTCATACTTATGAAGTTTGCCGGGGTTATTGGAATTGTATTCATACACCACGTAATAGAGTTCTCCTTCTTTGGCCACACTTAATACACCATAGTTCCCGGGCGTCACTGGCAAATCAATGATGCGTGTGTTGATTCCGTCCCAATCAATCTGTAATGTGGTGATGGGTTTAACAGGCTCAGGTTCTTTCTTATCGGTCTTGGATTTATCTGCAGGAGCCGCTTCAGTTTTTTCTGCTTTCGCAGTTTCTTCATCGCTCTCTTTAGCGAAGGGTGATATCGTATTCTTCTGCAACGTAACGAGATAAATTCCGCTGCTGGCACGCATATCATTATTGGACTGATCGAACCAGTTTATTACCGGGCCTGCATCCGTAGAGGCAAAGAAGTAGAGGTACTTTCCGCTGGGATCAATTTTCGGTTCGCTCGCATCGCTTAAGCCATCGGTAACAGCAAATGATTTTCCTTGCTCGATGGAATACAGGTAGATCCGTTTGAAATTTGTTTCCGTGACTTTATCATAGGCAATCCATTTCGAGTCGGCACTCCAGTTTCCAAACAACTCGCGGAATACACCGGGTGTATACAATTCATCGGCATCTATTTTTTTAGAAGCACCGGTGGCAATGTCCAGCACATAGATGCTGCGACTGTTGTCCACGTAAGCAATCTTCTTACTATCGGGCGACCAATGCGGAAAAGCATAAAAGCCTGCACCGGTTAACTTGATCGCTTTCACATCGCCCTTACCTTCCTGTGATTTAATATGAAGTTCATATTCACCGGAAGCATCAGAGAAGTAAGCAATCGATTTTCCATCGGTTGACCAGGCAGGATATTTTTCATGTGCACCCGGTGTGAGTGTGATGTTGCGGGGATCGCCTTTTTCGGCAGGAACGGTTACAATTTCACCACGGAAATCAAACACCACGCGCATGCCACTGGGAGAGATGTCGGCACTGCGTATATACATGCCGCCCTTTACATAACGTTGGCGCAGTTCCAGTAAATCGGCAGCAATACCGATCGTTAATTTTTTTGGTGTGGTCGTATTTGCATCGATTACATGCAGATAACCGGATTGCTCAAGCACCATTTTGTTTTTATTGTAACCGGCATTCACTACAGGGAAGTCGCTGAACTTCGTTACCTGCGTTACATTTTTGCTGGTTACGTCATAAGCGAAGAGGTTAAACTCCCCCGCGCGGTCGCTGCGAAAGTAAATGGTGTTGCCGATCCACATGGGATCAGAGTCGTTGCATCCTTCCTGTGGTTGAGGAATTTTGATGGCACTTTTATCATCGGTGGAGAAAATCCATAATGTGGAGATGGTGCCACCGCGGTAATGTTTCCATTGTGAATAGCGTGGTGACAGTGGTGAGTAGGCGATCTTTTTTCCATCGGGAGAAAAGACACCATTGAAAGCATTGGGAAGTTCAATCTGTGTAGGGAAACCTCCATTGATGGATACGGTGAACAACTGATGATAGCGATTGGTGAATACGGTGCGTTGTGAAGCGAAGATCACTTGTTTTCCATCGGGAGTAAATCCTCTTGCGAGGTCGCCACCGGGATGGAAGGTAAGACGCGTGGGCACACCACCTTCCACGGGAATGGTGAACACATCGGTGTTGCCATCATACTGCGCACTGAAGGCAATGAGTTTTCCATCGGGAGAAAAGAAAGGAAGAGATTCTATTCCTTCATCCACCGTTAATCTTCTTGGATTGCTACCATCGATGTTGGCCACCCATAAGTCTTCCGCATAAATAAAAGCCACGTGGGTATCACTCACCGAAGGCTGACTGAGCATGCGCGTATCCTTTATATCAATGCCAGATACGGACACTGAAAAAAGAAGCAATAAAATAATGCTGTAAAAATTTTTCATAACCATAATAGAGTTTTAATAACGAGCAATATAGATGTACTAATCTAGTAATTAATATCAGTCATTAAAAGACTATTGTTACGTGCGGACTACTTCAAATTTTAAACCACCAAGACACAAAGCGCACGAGGAAGCACAAAGAGCTTGGTGTAACGTAGTGCCTTGGTGCTTTCGTGGTTCAGAATCAATTTAGTCAGAATGTCCGGACGGCTACAGCATATGCGGTAGCAGGATTGGTAATCAGCAACTGGCCGATATCGTGCTGCGTAAATCCAGCTTGCTTTAATGCCGGAATCAATTTTTTAAAGATGGTTGTAAACGGACGAAACTCACCACCATCTGTTTTGCCTGGATCAAACCAACCGGCATCGTGCGAAATTAAAACACGATGAAGTAGATTTTCTTTTCTGAGGAGACTTAACACATCCACATACCATGGAATATTTTCTTCATTCACGCCATCGAGGCTTACCCATGCACCTAAAATGGCCATGTCAACAAACTTTTGATTTTGTTTTTCGTTTTGTGCGTGCACCCAAATAAAAGCATCAGGTCGCACACCTTGTTTCTTTAAGATTTCAATCTGCTCGAGGGCAGGAATGGCTGGGCCCGTGTGTGATGCGATGGTGAGTCCCGTTGCTTTATGTGTGAGGGCGGCTGCGGTGATTAATTTTTTTGATATATCGGAAAGCGTTGCCGGATTCACAGAAATTTTAATGAAGCCAGGTAGCACTTGCATGCCATCAATTCCTTTTTCAAATTCGGTGATCCATCGTTGAGCGAGTTGCTGTGCTGATTCAGTAAACGCATAGGCAGGCAAGTATTTGTTATCGGAGCCGCCATATAAACCAGTATTCGTAACGATCCTCACGTTACTGGCAATGGATAGTCGCGCCAGCAATTTTACATCGCGACCTAAATAGTTGGGTGTGCAATCGAAAAGCGTATGGACGCCAGCTTCCCTTGCTTCTTTAAGGAAGGGCAGAATTTTATTATACGCTACTTCTTCGTTCCAACGAGCGTGTGAATAGTTTTCAGCCCCAATAAAATCTACCAGTAAATGTTCATGGGATAATGAAACGCCCACTTTCGATGATGGAATATTCCCGGTAACGGAAATGATATCTTGCGCTGGCAGTAAAGTGAACGAGAGGATCGATAATAATAGAGTAAAGGGCGTTTTCATACGTCAACTAATTATCAGGCAGAAGTTACGTAAAAAAGATCAAAACACTTGAACGACTAAGGCACAAAGGTCACAAAGAAGCACCAAGCGCTTCGTGTAGCTTGGTGGCTTAGTGTCTTCGTGGTTCAAAAGAGCGATCCATACATTTTCATGATTAGCCTAACATTATCCGAAGATGATCCACGCCACAGCCAGTGTTACCAGAATATTGAACACCTGTGCGATGAGAAACACAGCGGCTGGTCTTTTTGAATCCTTATTGAAGATATCAGCAAAGCGTGTTTCTAATCCAATGCACGTGAATGCCAACGCAAACCAAAACGTTTGAATATTTTTCAATGGTGTTTTCAGTGTGCTCACTATATCGGTGGGCAACAGAAAGGAAAAAATCAATGAGGCCATAATAAATCCAAGCACAAACTTTGGGAAGCGGTCCCAGATCATGGTGGCTGTTGGTTTATCAGCAGTTTCTTTTTTCATGTACGTCCAGTAAACGGAAATTGCAAAGGCAGCGAATCCCAACAAAACATTTTGCGAAAACTTGACGACAGTCGCATACTTCAATCCTTCTTCTCCTAACATGTTGCCCGCTGCGACAACGGCACCGGTGGTATCAATTGTGCCACCCATCCAGGCACCGGCCGTGGCATCGTTCAGTCCGATGGCTTTCGCGATGTAAGGCATGAATAACAACATGGGGATGGCAGTGATCAACACCAGTGAGATGATGTATGAAAGCTTTTTATTATCGCCCTTGATTACTCCGGCTGTAGCAATCGCGGCAGATACACCACAGATAGAAACAGCACTGGCGAGCATGGTGCGATACTCATCATCCAATCCGAATTTTTTTCCGAGCCAAAAACAAAATTGCCAGACCGTGAGCACCACGATGATTGATTGAATCATGCCGAGTGATCCTGCCTTCATGATATCACCAAACAAAATGCCACAGCCCAGCATCACTAATCCGATTTTGATGTAGAGCTCTGTTTGCAAAACGGGTTTTACCCAGGCGGGGACAGAGAGCACATTGGAGATGAATAAACCGATCAGCAGACTAAAGATTACAATTTCAAGACCTATGCTT
>JANOUH010000288.1:0-8304 GCA_031416795.1 Cytophagales bacterium
CATCACGTAGGTGGCGTTGGCATGGTTAAAAGTGAAAAGACGAATAACCCTGAATACATTACCATTCCAGGAAGAATGGATGAAAACCGTCAGTACCTGTCAACCATCTGTAAATTGTTCAAAGGCAAACCCGTATGGTACAGAACGGATGATACACCCACGTATCGGGCAAATAAGCTACTGGGTGCAGAAAGAATTATTGAAGAAGAAAATCCATTAATGGGTTTACGTGGCATGCGCAGGTCGTTGCACTTTGTTGATACATTCAGAAAAGAATTAGAAATGTTTCTAGAAGTTCAGGATGCAAACAAGAACTTAGGGTTGCTCTTGCCCGTTGTCCATGACAAATCTCAGGTGATTAAAGCGCAGAAGATCTTAAAGGATTATCATTATAAAGGCAAGCTTGGTATCATGTTGGAAATCCCATCGGCTGTTCTCACTGTCAATGAATTTATTGACCTCGGTGTTGATTATTTTATGATCGGAGTGAATGATTTGACTTCCTTTACGCAAGGAATATCACGCAGAGACAATTCGGTTAAGGATTATATAAACTACCGGCATGATGCCATGACTTTTTTGTTTAATCACTTAAAAAAATACCACACGGATTCCATTGAAATTGTTGTGGGTGGTGAAGTGGCTGATCACTTAGATTATTATAAATCTTTTGGCTTTGATGCGGTCGCTGTGCCTTATAAAAATATTCACAAAACTCTTGGTCATGCCAACGGAGTGAGTCATGCTCCGAGTTTTAGCTATGCTGGCAATTACACCAATACTATTAATCAGAACCAGTCGGGTTTAAGGTAAGAGATAATCTCGTCACTTTGCTTATTGACAAAACCCTCACCTTCATCGGTGGGGGTTTTCATTTTATTTATAACATCTAGATACCAATCATTCTGATGCTGACAATTTATTGCTCGCCAAAGTCGGGATTAAGCATATGGCTGCTTCAAAAAGCTTTTCTGAGCGCTGTGACTCAGATTTTTTTGGTGAAAATCATTTTATGGCTACATTTGCAAACATTTTTGGGCCTGTAGCTTAACTGAATAGAGCATTTGACTACGGATCAGAAGGTTGGGGGTTTGAATCCCTCCAGGCTCACACTTATAAAACCTAACTCATGTATGAACGGGTTAGGTTTTTTTTTGAAATAAACACGGTTCCTACACCGTTATGATACGTTATTGTTGAACAATGAAGAAAAACGCGATCACTTTCCTTTTTTTGATCCTTACGGGTCTTGCTTTTGCACAGGAAGTTGCTGAACAAAAAAAGCCGAAACCAAATCTTCCGGGTACTTTTTTAATCGATTTGGGTGTCAATCAGGGCATTCAGTCTCCTTCCAAGTGGGAGCAGGGATTTTGGGGTTCGCGTACCGTTAATATTTATTACCAGTATCCGATCCGAATAGGAAGATCAAAATTCAGTTTCAATCCCGGCATAGGCGTTAGTTTAGAGCGTTGGAAATTCAAGAATGGTGCAACCCTCATTGATACTGTGGAATTAGTAAGCTATCCTAATGGAGCGGCAGCAGTAGACCAGGTGGAACAATACAATTTGCTAAGTCCAAAGAGAATTTTTCCTGAAGCGGCTGATAAATCCATGCTCATCTCGAATTATGTGGAGATGCCTATCGAGTTTCGTTTTGATACCAGCCCGGAAGATATCAACCGCAGCTTTAACGTAGCCATTGGAGGGCGTGTCGGATATTTGTTTGATGCCTTTACGAAAGTCAAGTATCACGACCGGGGTGAAGTGGTAAAAAACAAAAACAAACTCAACAATGGGTTAAATCAATTCCGCTATGGTGTATACACACGTATCGGACTAGGTGGGTTTAGCATATTCTGCTTCTATAACCTCAGTGATATGTTTGAAAAGGGTAAAGGACCCTCGGGCACCACCATGAATTCGCTCACAGCCGGTATCTCCATCAACGGATTTTAATTCTACTTTGTTAACTTACTTTAAAGCCCTGAAAGGGCGGGTTCACATAACGCAGGGTGCAGCCCTGCGTTAATGGCGGGCTGCTCAAATCAAAGCCCTGAAAGGGCGTAATCATATCTCGCCCTTTCAGGGCTATCCTTTTATTTATGCTTCCAAGCAGACAGGGCTTCGCCCTGCCTTATTAAATTCCTCCCTTTCAGGGCTATGCTTTCGAAGTTAACAAAGTAGAATTAATTATTTTCCTGTAAAGGCAGGCTTGCGTTTTTCAAGAAAAGCGGCTACTCCTTCTTTATAATCCAGTGAGGTGCCAGCTATCTCCTGACAATATGCTTCGTATTCCAGCATTTCATCCAGGGTAGAGGTTGCTGATTTTTCAAGCATTCTTTTTATCAGACCTATTGATTTTGTAGGGGCTTGCGCAAAATGATCGGCATACTCTTTCACAATAGCATCTAATTGATCAGCCGATGCTACTCTGTTTATTAAACCTAATTGTAATGCCTCATTGGCTTTTACTTTGTTGCCCATGCTACACAACTCAAATGCTTTTGCCCTGCCCACCAGGCGAGGAAGAAAATAAGATGAGCCGGAGTCAGGCACCAGGCCTATGTTAATAAATACTTCAATTAATGTTGCCTCTTCCGAAGCGATGATCATGTCGCACGCCAGAGCCAGTGAACAACCTGCTCCTGCAGCAACACCGTTTAACCTGCAGATGATTGGCTTAGGCAAGTTTCTCATGGCGCTGATGATTGGATTATATCGCTTGTGCAGCGAATCCATAAATGATCTTTTCTCCTGACCCGATGCGGCCTTCAAATCCTGACCCGAACAAAAAGCTTTGCCTGCGCCTGTCAAGACCATCACACGGATTGCATCGTCTTTGGAAATTTTCTTTAACGCATCCTGAAGTTCGTAGGTGATACCGTCATTGAGTGCGTTATACACTTCGGGCCTGTTCAGGGTAACGGTAGCAATTCCGTTTGCTGCTTCAAATTTTATGTATTGAAAGTCCATACCTAATTTTATTTAGAACATGATTAACATTCCGGCAAAGCCGATAGAAAATCCGACAAGGCCGCCCATTAAGACTTCATTGAACGTATGAGCATTGAGGTATAATCGGACAGACATGATCAGGCCAGCAATCACCAATGCGATGGCTGTTGGCCAGAGCAACACATTATTTTCAAGCGCTTTATTGAGGGGCAATAATATGCCAATCATCCCACACGCTGCCAGACTGTGAATACTCACCTTGTAAAAAAAAGTGATTGCCGCAGAAACCACCACCATGGTCGTAACGATGCCCATGAGCTTATTCACATTCGCGAAGACTTGTAACTTATTGTAGAATAGAAAGACCATCACGAGGTAAATAACAGCGATGGCAACAAACGGAACCACTCGCTCGGTGCGCGCATGCATGGTGAAGGATGAAATGGTGCCGAAATAGCGAAACATCATGATGTTCACCAACGGCAAGAGGAAGGTGAAACAAAACACAAATCCCAGAATGATTTTAAAATTCTGTGGTGCTATGGACAGCATGGCTGGAAAATAAAATCCAACGATCATGACCAGATACGTTGCCAGCAACAAGGGATGAAAAAGGATGGAAATTATTTTGGCAGCCGTTCTCAACGCATTTCTTTTCTTAGACGTGCCACGGGGATATTCAATTGTTCGCGATACTTCGCTACCGTTCGCCTGGCGATGTTGTACCCTTTCTCATTCAACAAGTCTTCCAGCTTATCATCGGAAAGGGGTTTCTTTTTGCTTTCTGATCCGATAAGATCCTTAATGATTTGTTTTACTTCACGGCTGCTTACTTCTTCACCACTATCGGTGGCAATGCCTTCGGAGAAGAAGTACTTTAATGGCAACACGCCAAAATCAGTTTGAATAGTTTTGCTGCTAGCCACCCGGCTCACCGTAGAAATATCCATGTTGATGATCTGCGCGATATCTTTCAGGATCATCGGCCTGAGCTTTGTCTCATCTCCTTCCAGGAAATAATCGTATTGGAAATTAATGATCGCCTGCATGGTGCGCAGTAACGTATGCTGTCTTTGTTTGATCGCATCGATAAACCATTTGGCGGCATCGAGTTTTTGCTTCACAAAGGAAACAGCCTCTTTCAGTTTCTTATCTTTTTTATCACTCTTGTCATACGCCTTAAACATTTCGGTATAGGACCGACTAATGCGAAGCTCCGGAGCGTTGCGTGAATTTAATGCCAGCTCTAGTTTTCCGTTATTGTTAGACAAAATGAAATCAGGAATTACATATTGATTCTTCACTCCTCCCGTGGTTATCTCGCCACCTGGCTTTGGATTCAGTCGCACAATCAATTCGATGGCATCACGGATGTAATCTTCATCATCCAGATCAAGCTTCTTTAAAATCTTTTCATAGTGCTTCTTGGTGAATTCTTCATAGCACTCGTTGATGATTCGTTTTCCTACAATCACGTCCACATCCTGCCCATCATCCAAACGCTCTAATTGCAACAGCAGGCACTCCTGAAGATTGCGTGCCGCAATACCGGCCGGGTCGAACGCCTGAATGCGTTTTAATACTTTCTCAACTTCTTCCAGATTGGTATCTACACTCTGCGAAAAAGCCAGGTCGTTGGCGATGGATTCCATGTCTCTGCGGATGTAGCCATCTTCTTCGATGCTTCCAATAAGTTGTTTACCGATGGTCAGTTCGCGCTCGTTAAGCCCCAGGAAACCAAGTTGCGTCATCAGGGTTTCATGCAGCGAAGTTCCCATCGGCACAGGCATCTCACGATCATCCTCATCATCGCCATCATTATCTACCTGGGTTTTGTAGCTGTTGTAGTCATCATCGCGCAGGTAGTCGTTGATGTCAATGTCATCATTGGAAGAAGTAGGTTGCTCTGCTTCACCACCGGGTGCTTCTTCCACGGGCGGCTCTTCCGATTCATTGGCTGTCTCGGGTTCGGGTTCGTCTGCATTTGTTTCTTCCTCTTCGGAATCAGCACCTTCCTCCAGCACCGGGTTTATTTCCAATTCCTCTTCAATGCGGTTTTCCAACTCGGCCGTAGGCACCTGAAGCAGTTTTATGAACTGAATCTGCTGCGGAGACAGCTTTTGTTGTAGACCCTGACTAAGATTTAACTTTTGCATGATATCGTAAACACGACAAATCTATCAATTCAAGATGGTAGTAAAAAACGATATATCGAACCGCGATGGATTATTATAATTAATCGTGAACTCACTAACCCTCAGGCGGATAGTTTCATGCTGGTAATTTTGATTAAAAAATCTAAATGACGTTTTTTGCGATCCTGAATTCCAGGCCTCATTGCTTATGAAAAGGACAAAGATTAAAGATTTACTGGCTACCAGCCCATCAGGGCAAGTTGTGAAAGTAGAAGGTTGGGTGCGCACATTTCGCAACAGCCAGTTTATATCGATTAACGATGGCTCCACCATTCAAAACCTGCAGGCGGTGGTTGAATTAAATTCTATTGACGAATCTTTATTGAAGCGGATCACGACAGGAGCTTGTATTTCTGTGGAGGGCGAACTCATTGCCTCGTTGGGAAAAGGACAGGCTGTGGAAGTGAAAGTAAAAGAGTTGATCATTCTTGGTGATTGTGATGCCGAAGCGTTTCCACTGCAGGCCAAGAACAGACCCAGTCTGGAATACTTGCGTGAGATCGCTCACCTGCGTGCACGCACCAACACCTTTGGTGCAGTGATGCGCGTGCGTCATGCGATGGCGTTTGGCATTCATAAATTCTTTAACGACCGTGGCTTCTTCTACATTCACACGCCTATCGTTACCGGATCGGATGCCGAAGGTGCAGGCGCGATGTTTCGTGTAACCACGCTGGATGCCAATAACCCTCCACGCGATGAGCAAGGTCACATCAATCACAAAGAAGATTTCTTTGGCAAGGAAACCAACCTTACTGTATCAGGTCAATTAGAAGGAGAAACGTATGCGCTTGCCTTAAGTGAGATCTATACCTTCGGACCAACCTTCCGTGCCGAAAACTCAAATACCACACGCCACCTGGCGGAGTTCTGGATGATTGAGCCGGAGATGGCATTCTATGATATCCATGACAATATGCAACTGGCTACCGACCTATTGCAATACCTTGTGAAGTATGCCTTAGACAATTGCAAAGAAGATCTGGAGTTTTTGAACAAGCGCGCGCAGGAAGAAGAAGCGACTAAACCGCAAGATCAGCGCAGCGAATTAAGTTTGCTCGACCGGTTGAAGTTTGTTACCGAAAATGAATTTCAAAAACTAAGTTATACCGAAGCCATTGACATTCTGAAAAATTCAAATCAGAACAAGAAAAAGAAATTCCAATACCTGATTGATGAGTGGGGCGTTGATTTACAATCCGAACACGAGCGCTACCTGGTAGAAAAACATTTTAAGAAGCCAGTGATTCTGTACAACTATCCGAAAGGCATCAAGGCATTTTATATGCGCCAGAATGAAGATGATAAAACCGTAGCTGCGATGGATGTATTGTTCCCCGGCATTGGCGAAATCATTGGAGGATCGCAACGCGAAGAGCGCTACGATCGCTTATTGAAACGCGTTCAGGAAATGAACTTACCAGAGAAAGATCTTTGGTGGTATATGGACTTGCGCAAGTTTGGATCTGCACCTCACAGTGGCTTTGGTCTTGGCTTTGAAAGACTCATTCTGTTTGTAACGGGCATGACCAACATACGCGATGTGATTCCCTTCCCCCGCTTTCCGGGAAATGCAGAGTTCTAATCATAAAAAAGCCTCGATTGAATAGGGGCCTTTTTTATTTTAATTTAACCATGGGTTGTGTTACACAAAAAACACTAACAGCATTTATTATGAATGATGGTCTGTAAGGATACAGACCATGGGTTGGTTTTGGTTTAGGATTTGAAAGACTTATTCTTTTTGTAACCGGCATGACCAACATACGCGATGTGATTCCGTTCCCACGCTTTCCGGGAAATGCAGAGTTCTAAACATAAAAAGCCTCGATTGAATCGGGGCTTTTTCGTTTTACTTTTAACCATGGGTTGTACTACACAAAACACTTACAGCATTCATTATGAATGATGGTCTGTAAGGATACAGACCATGGGTTGGTTTTGGTTTAGGATTTGAAAGACTCATTCTGTTTGTAACGGGTATGACCAACATACGTGATGTCATTCCGTTCCCGCGTTTTCCGGGTAATGCAGAGTTTTAATGATAAAAAAGCCTCGATGGAATCGGGGCTTTTTTATCTTAGCTATAGGATCATGTCAACACAAATCTTATTCAATATGCCTTATAGTTGTTTGTGAGGATACAGATCATCGTTTTAATTCTAATCATAAAGTTGCCTCGACAACTCTAAAATTATTCCATCATTTCCAAAGGCAAATGATTGGTTGTTGTATTCAAAAATCTTTGTCAAATTATTCGTGGTTGTTATCGACTTCCATTGGTTATTATCAAGATAAAAAGTAACTGTGAAATTTGAATCAGGATTAATACCCATGGCGATAAGTATATTATCCTTGAGAAATATATTAAGTATTTGAACATTCTTAAAAGAAGGACCTACTTTAAGAGGCTTGCCATCTACTAACTTGTTAATTTCCGGGCTTCCATCCTGGTAAGTGATCGTATAAAAATTATATTCAGCATCAATCATATCAATACTTTGTCTAACTCCCGTGTCTTTTAGTTCAACTCCATCATATTCGTAGACATTGTATCCTCCGCCACTGCGCACAAATATTTTTTTATTTGCTTTAATAAGATTGTATCCGGGAGTTGCGAAGGTTCCTTCCTTAGGTGCCACAGGGGTAAAGTTGGCGCCATCATCTGACAAAGCAAGTCCATACGACTTATTTACTGCATCCACAAAATCTCCGGAAACAACAAGCTTTCCGTTGAGGTGAGACACCTCGGTAATCGCGTTACCATAATTTACTTTTTCAGGAACATTACCATTTATCCGCCAAAGTGTTTGCGGATTTTGGCTAGTAAAGTATATGTGTTGTTTAAAAACCGTAAAACTGTACACATTGAATTTACTCCAATCTAAGGGTAAAATCGTTTCCCACGTATTACCTGTAAACTTATGAAACCCAGGCTGACTATTTACATAACCATACGCGTACAGGAGTCCGTCATCACCTGTAGCAAAGGAGTAGAAAATGGAGCCATACTGTAAGCCCACGATAAACTACATCTTTTTTGGCAACAATAATTCTAGTTTGTTGACAGGGTGTTCAGGTATTTTGATGAGTACATCACGGAGCCACTCAAAAGGATTGATGTGATTCATTTTGCACGTGCCCAGGAAAGAAT
>JANOUH010000289.1:0-4015 GCA_031416795.1 Cytophagales bacterium
CTTTCCAGGCGTGTCTGATACATCAGGTTTGGATTTCCACCGGACAAAAAATTCGTAAAGTTTTTTAATGATGGGTTGATTGGATCGGACCACCGATCATTCATTTTCCATGATACCAGAACATGGTCATTGTGGACAAGCACCTCTTCATAAAAAAATGGCCCCGGTATGAGGTACCACTTATATACCCTGGCTACAGTTTGGGTTGAAAGAAAGTCCGGATTGGCAATAAACACCAACGATATTACCACGTGGCCCAGGATCAGTGCCGCGATCAGTTGATTGAATCTTCGTCTTTTCATGGACTCCACTTCTCTTTGTTTACCAAGGCGGCTTATTATCTTTGTGCAAAGTATGAAGAAAGTCGCTTTTTACACTCTGGGCTGCAAACTCAACTATTCCGAGACCTCTACGATCTCCCGGAAGTTTGAGGAGAAAGGCTATCAAAAGGTCGACTTTACCGAACACCCAGACATTTTCATCATCAACACCTGCTCCGTTACCGAGAATGCCGACAAGAAATGTCATAAAATCGTGCGCGAGGCCCGCAGCATTTCACCGAATGCCTACGTGGCCATCATCGGGTGTTATGCACAGCTGAAGCCCAAAGAGATCTCAGAAATACCAGGTGTAGATGCCGTATTAGGTGCTGCCGAGAAATTCAGATTAGTAGAATTACTGGATGGTTTTGTCAGACCTGAAAAGCCAGCCATATTCGCCTCCGACATTGAGCAGGTCAATACCTTCAACACCTCCTACTCTATGCACGACCGCACCCGAACCTTTCTGAAAGTGCAGGATGGTTGTGATTACTCCTGTTCGTTTTGTACGATACCACTGGCCCGCGGTTCCAGTCGCAGTGATAGCATGGCCAACATCATCAAGAACGCTGAGGAAATTGCTAACACGGAAGTAAAAGAGATCGTGATTACCGGGGTGAACACCGGTGACTTTGGTTTACAAGACGGGCAACGACAAGAACGTTTTATTGATTTAGCCAAAGCACTCGATCAGGTAGAAGGCATTGATCGTTTTCGCATCTCTTCGATCGAACCCAATTTACTTACGGATGACATCATTGAATTTGTAGCCTCATCAAAACGATTCGTTCCTCACTTTCATATTCCTTTACAATCCGGATCCAACAAGATTCTCAAACTCATGCGCAGGCGCTATCAGCGTGACCTGTACACGAGTCGTGTAGAGAAAATTAAATCATTGATGCCACATGGTTGTATTGGTGTCGATGTCATTGTTGGATTCCCTGGCGAAACACACGAAGACTTTTTAGAGACCTATCAATTTCTGAACGAACTCGATATCTCTTACCTGCACGTGTTCACCTATTCGGAGCGCGAGAATACACTTGCCTCAACGATGGGTGATGTGGTTTCGAAAAAAGACCGGAACGAACGTTCACGCATGTTGCATAGCCTATCCGATAAGAAGAGACGTTTTTTCTACGGGCAACATCTCCGTAAAACGCACACCGTACTGTTTGAAAACGATGTGGAAGATGGGATGATGCATGGCTACACCGAAAACTACATCCGCGTAGCAGCGAAATATGACCCTCTGTTGATCAATGAATTAAAAAAAGTAATGCTTACGTCTATTAATGAAAAAGGGCATGTGGAGGTGGAGGAGACGGAGAGCGAGGTTTTAACACACTGAGTGTAGTTACCGGTTGCCGGTCACCAGTTTCCGGTTTTGTTTGAGCTCACCATGGTGTGATGACTAAACCTGAAAAATGTTTGTTCTTAAAGTCCAGATGAGGACTCCAATTTCTCTCATGAAATAGTTAGTCGACCGGAAACTGGCAACCGGCAACCGCTACCTATTCCCCATTAATCCTCCCATCCTTAATCTCAATCTTCCTATCGGTCATCGCTGCCAGCTCCTGATTGTGGGTGACGATCACGAAAGTCTGCCCAAATTCTGTTCGCAGTTTAAAAAATAACTCATGCAGGTCGCGGGCATTGTTGGAGTCAAGGTTGCCGCTGGGTTCATCGGCAAAGACAATGACGGGGTTATTGATAAGAGCACGGGCAACGGCTACCCGTTGTTGTTCACCACCTGAAAGTTCGGATGGTTTATGCTCGGCCCGTTCTTTGAGTCCTAAGATTTCAAGTAGTTCATTTCCTCGCTTCTTCACCTCCTTCTCATCGCGGTGAGCAATGAGGCCGGGGATCATCACATTTTCTATGGCCGAGAATTCCGGTAACAGGTTGTGAAACTGAAATACAAAACCCAGGTTCCTATTTCTGAATTCGGATAACGCTCTGGACGACTGACCAAATACACTCTTGCCATCCATCTCTACTTTTCCTTCATCGGGTTTATCCAGCGTGCCTAAGATGTGAAGCAGTGTGCTCTTGCCTGCACCCGAGGCACCTACGATCGATACTACCTCGCCCTTATGTATTTCGATGTCCACACCCTTCAGTACCTGTAGTGATCCGTATGACTTTTTTAAACCTTCCGCCTTGAGCATGAGTATGTATTAAATTCTTGAATTAAAGGTTTAAAAAAACTAGCTTGCCTCCAAAACTAATCTCTATGAATATCCACGAATATCAGGCAAAAGACATTCTAAAAAAATTCGGTGTTGCCGTTCAGCGCGGTATTGTTGCTGACACTCCCGATAAAGCAGTGGCTGCCGCCAAGCAGTTGCATGCCGAAACCGGGTCTAATTGGTTCGTGGTGAAATCACAGATTCATGCCGGTGGCCGTGGAAAAGGTACCGTAAAAGAGACAGGCTCCCGAGGCGTGGTGATCGCCAAGAGTGCGGATGAAGTATATGAAAAATCAAAAGCTATCTTAGGTGGAACGTTGGTAACAATACAAACAGGCCCTGCCGGAAAGAAAGTAAATAAAGTGCTGATCGCTGAAGACGTGTACTATCCTGGCGAGAACGAGCCAAAGGAATACTACATGAGTATCTTATTGGACCGAGCTACGAGCAAACCGGTGATCATGGCCTCCACAGAAGGAGGTATGAACATTGAAGAAGTGGCGGCCACACATCCTGAAAAAATTGTAAAGGAATGGATAGATCCTACCATCGGACTGCAACCGTTCCAGGCTCGCAAAATTGCCTTCTCGTTAGGGTTGGAAGGAAATGCATTTAAGGAGATGGTGAAGTTTGTAAACTCCTTATATTCAGCATACATAGGCCTTGATGCTTCGATGTTTGAAATAAATCCCGTATTGAAGACTTCGGATAATAAAATTATAGCCGTGGATGGCAAAGTGAACCTGGATGACAATGCGTTATATCGTCATAAAGACCTCGAAGAACTCCGCGATCTTTCCGAAGAAGATCCTTTGGAGGTGGAAGCCGGAAAATCAGGTTTGAACTATGTGAAGCTGGATGGCAACGTTGGCTGCATGGTAAATGGTGCCGGTCTTGCTATGGCGACTATGGACATCATTAAACTCTCCGGTGGGGAGCCCGCCAACTTCCTGGATGTAGGGGGTAGCGCAAACGCAGAGACGGTTGAAGCCGGCTTTAGAATCATATTAAAAGACCCTAACGTTAAGGCCATCTTGATTAATATCTTCGGGGGTATCGTTCGTTGCGATCGTGTAGCCAGTGGTGTTGTAGAAGCGTATAAGAAAGTAGGCAATATTCCTGTGCCGATCATTGTTCGTCTACAGGGTACCAATGCAGAAGAAGGTTCTAAAATCATTCAGGAATCAGGGCTGAAAGTATTCTCAGCCATCCTGTTGAAAGATGCTGCTAAAAAAGTTAGTGAGGTATTAGCATAATCTAATTTTCCTTTTGCCTCCTTTTCGTTATCTTAGCACATTGAAGTATAAACTGCATGAGTAAGAAAAGCCTGTTCACTTCTCTTTTTGTCCTGTTCCTCATCACGGAAAGTTTGGCGCAGGCTTTTTATGCGGTGAGACGAGATCATGACCTGATTGTTTCTTTTGGAACGGGCACGTCAACCTACCTGGGTGAGTTCCAAAATCCAGGTGATAACATTGACTTTAAACCCAGCTTCAACGT
>JANOUH010000290.1:0-4001 GCA_031416795.1 Cytophagales bacterium
ACCTCCATACCCGGTGCAGTAACCTATCAACCTGGTGAAGGCCTGCATGTTTTTAATTGTGTTCATAAACATTTTCGTTTATGGTGATTCAACGGAATACACCCTATATAACGTTGTGGTTATAAGCCATTATTTTTGAAAGTATTTTTTTCGCCTCACGCGTAACCAAAATGCGATTGGCACGTTCATGTACACTCATTTTTTGGCTTTGTAAGTCTCTTCGCTGAACGAACATTTTATACGCCAGTTGACGGGAAATTTCATCGCGCTTTTCCGAGCCGACTTTCGCTCGCTTTCACCAGCACCGGCCCCGCTATTGACCGTCACGCGATATACTCCTGCCTGCCTCGTTCCATAACTCCGGAAGTATGCAGCTACCACTCCACCAGGTGAGTGGTAGCCTGGCCTACTCGGCTATTGACGTTGCTCATTTCGCTTCATGACATCCATCACCACCCATTATCACATGCCCGTGTTGGGTAATGACATCCCACTCCACAGGATCGGCATTGCCATGATGACTGGTAGCATTCAACTAGTGGATAGTACCATAGCCAACGTAGACTTTTCGCATCGCGCACCTCACCTAAAAACATCCATCATCCCCGTTGCTACACAGTCCATGCTGAGGTATGACATCCGCCTCCAAGGGGTATCGCATTCCATGTTGACCTACCCAATTCAACCTGGTGGGTGTAGCTTAGCCAACTTCGGCTTTTGACATCCATCACCACCGGTGACTACACTGCCCATGTTTGGTAATGACATCCTTTACCACGCGTATAACATTGCCGTGTTGCATGGTAGCATTTCATCTGGTGGGTAGTAGCATAGCCAACTTCGGCTTTTGACATTGCGGACCTCGATAATGATATCCCGCGCCACCAGCTACCACTCTGCCCATGATGGGCAATGACATCTCTGGATATTACTAGTGTCTGACAAAAAATAATGTAGCAAGCAAAGAGTATCCGATGAAGTATAAAATATGCGTAGAGAGGCGGTGGAACTCTGCCAGGAAATTGGAAATCACTTCTATGTAATTGCGGGCGAACTAGGTAACCCTATGGGAAAAATCCCGTTGTTTATATTCTTTGTTAGTTTTAAATTTTTGTTAAATCCCCCCGGCCCTATGATTACCAAAGCATCCGTGATTGAATTGTACCAGTCCGCCAGGCGCGAGTCAGAACAACTATTGGCACATGTGCAAGAGCAGGATGCCGGTAACCCTGATCACCAGGAAAAGCTGCAACTCCTTCAGCTCCACATCAGCATGATCGATCTGCTGATTGAGGCCCTTGAACAGGATGATTACACCCAGGAGGAATTACAACACCACTTTAACCAGGCGTTGAGCTTTGGTATAGACGAGAATTGAAAATGCAGTGTGGGAATGGCACGCGTTTAAAACGCGTGCCCGTTGAAGAGTTATTCTGCCTCCTTCTTAAACATAATTTCCCCAACATTATTTTCAACAGGCTTCAGGTTGTTGAGGAACATCCAGATGGAAGTAAGATCTTCATCACTTATTCTTGAAAACGGACCCCAATCCATGGGAGAAATGGGTATTGCCCGGCCCTGTCTGAAACGGTTAATAAAATCTTCAGGGGTCTTGTATTTGGCGAACACGCCACCCGGGTGCGGAGTAATGTTTGGAGCTCTTAACCACAAGGTGGTGTCCATTTTAAAATGCTTATTGAGTTCAGGCCAGGGTTCAAATTCCATACCTCCAGAAAACTCAGGCCCAATCGCTTCGAAAGTAGTCAGATCGCGGGGGGTATGGCAGGCTATACAATTAGTAACGTAACGGGCAAGGTATTCTCCCCGCTCAATGGATGAGGGTGTCATGGGTGGAGCCACTTTGGTGGCGTTGGGATTTTCAATAGGCTTGAAGGTGGAAGTAAGTGAGCGCACCGCTTTCCCTACGAAAGTCCATTGATTTTCCGGTACATTATTTTCAACCGGCTCCATGGATCGGAGATAGGAGACAACGGCAATTAAATCGTCATCCGCCATGCTCCAGAATGGCATCAACAGTGGCAAGGATGCCGTTCCATCCGGGCGTATACCATGCCGCATCATCCTGAAAATCTGGCCATCGGTGTATCGTCCAATGCCTGTGGTTTTATCGGGGGTGAGATTCCTGGCGTTCATCATACCCAATGGACCAAGGTGAAGGCTAAGCCCGCCTTTCAGTGGAATGGGCATTCCTTTATCTGAGTCTTCAAAATCCTGAATGGTGGAGACATGACACGAAACGCAATGCGCAGGCCCGGTAACCAAATAACGACCGCGCGCGATTACAGCAGAGTCGGTACTTGATGTTAAGGCAGGCGATGGCCAGTCATCGTACTTTCTATCCCACGTGAGGGATACATAAATGAATGCAGACACAAGGACTAATAGAATTATGCCCAGTGTGTAGAGAATAATCTTCTTTATCATTGGAATTGGTGTTGGTTTTGCAACAGGAACATCATAAAGTTATCAATTCTTCAAAAAAAATGAAAATTGTACCGCTGAAAAATATTCAGCCGATCCCAAGCCATTCCTTATTTTCTTTCTTTTAATAGAATCAAAAGAAATGTCACCAGGCAATTGAAAGGATTGATAGGCCAGGTGGTTTGAGCTGGATCTTACCGGTGGAATCCTTTCAAAAAAGTTGGCTTTGCTGGAGTTGCTTCTATAGTTAACGGAGATAATAAAAACGACAACAATCAGCTTCTACTTTATTTTCGAATTGGTGAGGGTTTCTAAAAATAGTAAATAGAAGAATATACGCCTTGCAACGATTGGTAAAAAATATAATGCCTATTCAGAAACTGAAGAGATACAACGATGTAATGTATTGGCTTTTTTAGTCTCAAATTGTCAATGATTCGTTTATTTGACCTGGTAAATATTATGCTGGTATTGCTACACAAAGTTGTTGCACTTATTGAACTCCGGCTTTGTCAGGCCACAGGTCAACATGTTTGTATAAAAGTACCAATATCCCAGACGTTGTTAAATTGCATCCAGAAGAAAAATACCTTGCGCTAATCCAAATCACTTGTTTCTTCTGTCGTTACAGTCGTTTATAATTAAAGAGCTAAAGCAACCAGTTCCCCCGGATGTCCCACAGCTCCTACGGCTATCACGATGTATTGTTTACCATTGATCGAATAGGTCATCGGTAAACCACATTGATTGGCAGGCAATTCAATGGTTGACATAATTTTGCCCGTTGCTTTATCGTATGATCTAAACTTATTACCCCCACCACCATCAGCCGCATATAAGCCAGATCCTTCCCCGGCAAACAAAAGTGTTTTAGTGACCAGCATTCCAACGCGATCGGGTAATCCGGTTCGGGGAATGTCAATACCTTTTAAAGCCGGAATGTCTTTTACCCAATCGGGTGTATCGGCATTGGGCACCATCCAGGTATGATCGCCCGTATTCAAATCAATGGCCGTGATTCTTCCATAAGGAGGTTTTACGAGGGGTAAGCCATAAGGGCCAATTCGCGAGGTGCCCATGTAGGCTACATAATCCATATCCGACAAATGGGGAGCAGCTTCTAAACTCATTGGCCTTAGTACAGTACTGGAAGAAACATATAGGATTCCCGTTTCCGGATCCAGCACACCACCTTGCCAGTTGGCACCACCCACAGCATCGGGGAGCATTAACGTACCCATGGTATTGGGCGGATTATAAACACTCACCGGAGTATAGAGTGGTCCCTTTTTATATTGACTTACAATTCTTAATGCTTCTTTCTTTATCTCAGGAGTGAAGTCCACTAATATATCATCTGAATAACCTTGCCGATCATAAGCAGCCGGCTTGGTTGGAAAGGGTTGCGTGGGCGATGTCCACTCTCCTTTCACATCACTTTGGGGTACCGATCGTTCTTCAATAGGCCAAACTGGTTTTCCGGTGACTCTATCAAACACAAATGCAAAAGCCTGTTTCGTAAGTTGAACCACTGCTTTAATGGGTTTCCCTTCCACGAT
>JANOUH010000291.1:0-5180 GCA_031416795.1 Cytophagales bacterium
CTCCCGAAAAAGTTTTTCATGCATTTTGCACGCCACAAGGCCTCGATTCATGGTGGACGTTGCAGTCGGCAAGCAAACCTGAAATCGCAAATATATATACATTCTTTTTTGGCCCTGAGTAAGACTGGCAGGCAGAGGTAATTCACATGGTGCCGGGTAAGGAGCTAACCTGGAAGATGGTTAGGACCATGGATGATTGGAAGAATACTACTGTTGGTTTTGAGTTAGTAGAAAAAGAAGGAAATACCCATGTCCATTTTTTCCATTTAGGTTGGGGCGAAGCAACTGAACATTTTGGAATTACTACGTATTGCTGGGGCCAACTATTGCATGGTTTAAAAAGGTATGTGGAAGATGATATTGTCATTCCGCACGCTCAACGAAATTGATTCATACACGCTAGGCCATTACGCTTACCATTTTAAAAATCGCTTTGCCAAGCTCCTGGTTTCCTGAGATTTTGATTTTTTCTGATGCTATGTTTTCCGGCAAGGCTTTCGTGCAAAGTCTCCAGGCTGTATCTGCACTCATTTCTATTTGAGCATCGGGTTCACTATTTTTTTGTGATGTAATGTTCCACTTTTGATTATGAGATATAATTTTCCATTCTTCTAAGGATGCATCATTCACTTTTACAGAGATTAATGAACCATCCGCTGCGTTTGTGTCACGAAAAGCATAAGGCAACGCCATCATGAATGTCTTGATAAGCGGAGAAAAAAACTCTTTTCCCATAATGCCTTCCTTGCTGACCGCTGCACGTATTTGTTGTTGATGATGCCATCGCTCCGTATATTCTCTAGCTATGTGAAACCAGTTTTGAGACTCGTCCTCCCCAGCCCATGACACCGCAAATGGTGCAGGCGCCCACAGGTCAAGCGAATGATAATAGTCAATCACGGATTGCTGAGTTACTTCCAAAAGTTCGATCAGTGTGCTGGGGCTCACACGTTTCATTGCTCTTATCCAATCTGCATTGAGACTATTTAAATAATTAACTAAATCCTGATAAGAGTGAATTTGGGATGGTGGATCTCCCATATAATTCTGAGCTAAAGCAACTACACGTAAATTGCCATCTACTAAATGGGCAGCCACATCTTTGACAGTCCATAGTTTTGCCAGTGTAGGCTTTTTCCAATCCTCAGGTGAAAGAGACTTCAGTAACTCAATCAGTTTTTGATCAAGTGGTAAGAATAAGTGAAGAGTTGGAATAGGAACTTTCATCATCTTCCTCCTGGTGGGCAATGTTTACGTAAAAAGTTGGAGTATAAACTGGAGAGGTGCTCAAAGGTCCCTTCGCCCTCCGAAATACTGTGTGTACGGTTGGGGTAAGCCATGAACTGAAATTGTTTATTATGTTTCACCAATTCATTAATCAACATTTCTGCATTGGCATAATGCACATTGTCATCGCCAGTCCCATGAATGTAGAGCAAATTGCCTTTTAGATTTTTTGCATAGGTAAGAGGCGAACCTTTAATGAAGTCTTCCAGATTTTCCTGCGGTAAGCCCATGTAGCGTTCCTGATAGATATTATCGTAAGTGAGTTGATTGGCAACTGATGCTATTGATATTCCGGTCATATAAATCTCTGGATATTGAAACATCAGGTTCAGGGTTGCAGAACCTCCGCCACTCCATCCCCACACGGCAATGCGATCGGCATCTACATAGGGCCACTTTAAAATTTCCCTGGCTGCCATTGCCTGATCCTGAATATTTAAAACGCCAATTTTACGATAGATGCTTTTGCGCCAGGCTCTTCCTTTGTAGGCAGGTGTGCCACGGTTGTCAACGGATATATAGATATAACCTTCCTGCGAAAGATTGCCGGCAAAAAGTTGGTTACTACCTACCCGATACGTGTCTTTTACATTTGCACCGGCAGGTTCAGAATAAACAAAGAACAGAACCGGATATTTTTTTTGAGGATCAAAATTCGCAGGCTTCACCATCCATCCATCCATTTCTACGCCTTCTTCTGTTTTCACTTTAAAAAACTCTACCGTTTTTTCTTGCTGAGAAGCTGCAAGTTTGTTTTGAATGCTTTCAACAGGATTCAACGCTTTATGTTGTGGTAATGAAATGAATTCAGTAACGGGTTTAGTGTAGTGATTATTAAAACTATGAGAGGCGAATAAACCCTTTGGTGATATGGAATAATCATGAGTTCCCTCTAAAGTGGCAGGAGAAACCCTCACCGCGACTCCCTTACCATCTAATTTTATTTTGTAAAGATATTTTTGTGTGGCATTGGTTGGTGAGGCTAGAAAGTAAAGGAAATTATTTTTTTCATCTACAAAACGAATGTCCATCACATCATAGTCACCTTTGGTGATCAGTGTTTCTTTCGATCCGTCATTGCTGATGCGATAAACGTGGCGCCATCCGTCTTTTTCTCCTATCCATAAAAATTCATTCTTTTTATTGATCCAGTTGAACTGGCGCTTGTCGTCATACAAATTTTCCCATCGGCTCAGAACATCAATCCATGCCTCGTCTTTTTCAGTATAGACAAGGGTTGCTTTTCCTGAGACAGCATGGCATGAAAAGACTTTACTTTCGTTTTGTTTGCGGTTTAGTTGCTGCACAAAAATGGCAGTAGCCGAGTGCCATTCTGTTCTTGGCAGATAATGTTGTTTAGGATCGCCCGGAATAGCAAGCCAGTTGGTTGCACCCGATGAGATATTGACTACACCAATTTTTGCCGGTGATGGACTCTCTCCTGTCTTAGGATACTCTACAGGAATAATCTGTGAATACGCGGAGTCAGTATTGTTGATCATATAAAAGTCGCGGATCTGATTTGCGTCAATCTGCCAGTAGAAAATATGCTGACTGTCGGGGCTCCACTGAAACCCATCGCGACAATCAAGTTCTTCTTCATATGCCCAATCGAATGTGCCGTTAATCAGTTTTCTGTTTCCATCTTTGGTGAGCGGCTTTATTTCTCCTGATGCCAGGTTTTCAACGTAGATATTTTGCTCACTCACGTAGGCCACCATCATGCCATCGGGTGAGAGTTTGGCAAACATTAAAGAAGATTCTGGTCTACTTTTACCAATCTGTTTCAAGGATTTAGATTTCAAATCAAATACCCAATAGTCACCACGTGTATCAAGCCTCCATACTTTTCGGGTATTGTTAAAAATCAAAAGCTTAGTTTGATCTTCTGAAAAGGAATAGTTGCGAACGCTAAGGCTTTTGGATTGCCCCGGTGGAGTAAGATCCGACTTTGAGACAAAAGTCGTTTTTGTATTGGAGGGAAGTACATACCGGTTTATTTCTCCTAACTCAATCTGATAGTAAGAATTGCCATCGATACTCCATCTGAGGTTTTGAGAGTACGCACTTATCTGGATCAGGACTATAAAAAGTACGAGTATCTTTTTCATAAATGATTTGGTGATAAAACGGTTCTAAATTAGAGGAATTCATTTGAAGAAGGCAGTGGGCACCAGAAAGTATTTTAGAGTAAATGGACACTGTTGGATTGATAAATTGCATTAAGGTTAAAAATGCAGTGGCTAATGTAAGGTTGCGGCCTTGCCGAAAACGTATAAATTTGTAACTTTTGCGATCAAAGAGACTAAATTAAATGGCAAAACTCAAGAATATTGTCAAGCAGCTGTCAGAAAAAGACTACAAACTGATATATGATTCTTTATTGGAGAGCAATGCGGAAAAATCAGCCTACCTCTTAAAGGCGTTGCGCGAAAGGCAATTGTCTGACAGTAAAATCATGACAGAACTGGAGGTTACTCCTAATGCGTATTACACGCTTCGCTCTCGACTGAATATTCGCATTGAGGAGCATTTGGTCCAACAAATGGAAAGCCCTCGTACTGATATCTTAAGAAAAGTGGCGAACCTTAATGAAGTATTGTTCACCAAGAAAAGAACAATATCGCTCACCACGCTCAAAAAACTTGAGAAGGAATTGATCGATTATGACCTGGCCAGTGAGCTAACGGTTATTTATAAGTCACTCAAAAAACTCAACGTTAATTCTCCTGAACATTTTCATTATTCTCAATTATATAACCGACACGTTGCTTACATGTTGGCCGTAGATAAGGCCGAGGATTTACTGGTGAGCTACTTTAAAAAATATGGTAACTATTATTTTACCCATGACGAAACAGAACGATTAGGTCTGATTCTGCTTTTGAAAGAAATGCAAAACGTGGCTAAACTTTACGAGTCGCACCGCCTTTACGTTTTTCAAAGTTGCATGCTGATTTTTCATCGTTTGTTTGTGGAGCCAGATGATCATTTTCATGCAGAAGGAGAGTCCATCGAGGACGTATTTGCCCAGGTTCAGAAAATATTTGACACCTATCATCTTGATCCGTTATACTATCACCTCAATCTTCTATTTGAATTTTTAAAGGTAGAGTATTACAATCATTACAAGGTCTACCGGCAACTCGAAAAGCACTTTGAAGAAGTGAATGATGCGGCTGCTAACCTGATTGTAAATTATTCATCGTATACATTTCCGTCACGTTTTCTGCTCACTAAATTAGAGCGTCACCTCAGGTCGGGTACCGAGAAAGATATTGTAACAGAAAACGAAGGCCTGTTCGTAGATATTGAATCTGACTTGTTGGATATTCCTCATCATACGGTTTGTACCGTTTACAAAGCCTTGGGTTTTTATTATGCCGAACGGTTTGAAGATGCGGCCAAGGTGCTCAATGGCTTGCTGACCGATGTGAATTTGAAGAAATATCCATTTGTTCAAATGGAAGTAAAGGCGATTTTGGCTCTTCAGTATTGCATGCTCCGAGATTTTGAATTATTCAATCAGTTCAGTAGCAGCGTGCAGCGCCAAATTCGATTATTTGGAAAAGACGAATACAACAACGTACTTCTGTTTCTGAAGATATTGAAGATTGCTACCAGCGAGGCGAAAAAGGATAAGCCTAAAAAGATTGCTGCTATTATACCAAAGTTTCATGCTGCGAACGTTCAGTATTTTGCTCCCACCTTTTTCATTAAGATGGATGAAAAATTTGTAACTAATCTGACTGATATTGATGGGCCTGGTAACTGATTAACCTGTTCAATCAGACATTGATCTCTTTAATTGTTTCAAAAGATAAAGGCTTATTAAGAAACAGCTTAATGGTAGGATATTTCTTAGAGCGATTATAATCTTGTGGATTGATGGA
>JANOUH010000292.1:0-8579 GCA_031416795.1 Cytophagales bacterium
TGATTTTTCAAGTACCGCTTTTGCCGGGGCTGGCATATCTTGAACAGCAAGATTAATATTTGTCACACGCTGTTCCATTGTGGTCATCAAATCGGTTGCAGCACTAACCGCCTTACGTATTTCCGTTACCTGTTTATAGAAGCCAACATTTGCATTCATGTCTGTAGGAATGCTGCTTTGATCCAAGAGCTTGCAGGTAAACTTCACGGGGCCAACAAGCTCAGTTAAAATACCATCATCATATTTTGAGAGTGTTACTGTATAATTGCCAGGCATGGCCAGGTGACCTTCCTCGGCACCACCAAATAGTTGGTCCGGTGTAGGTGTATATCGATTGTTAACCGGTGCCGGTGAACCATAACGAAAATCCCATACCAATCGCTGCAGTCCTTTTTTTGCTGGAGATTTTAAATGACGCACCACACTGCCTGCTTCATCCTTGATGGTGAATAACAGATAGGGTTCTGGCTGCTGATCTTCAAGACGTAAGCTGTCGATGCTGGGATAGAAAACTTTTTGCTTCTTATCGTATTTTACCTTCTCTGCATCTTGTCGTTTCTCTTTTAGAGTTTTGATATCATCTTTGAGATAATAAGAAAACACTGCGCCTACTTTCGGATTGGGCGTAGAAAAGTAACTGCTGCCGAGATGTCCCTTGTCGCGCAAGCCGAGTGGGAAGCGCTCAATAAACATCAGGCTTTCTTTTACGGGAAAAATAATTGCCGGTTTATTCAAATCTTCTTTCCTAAGGTTGCGGAGCAAAGAATAATCATCAAGAATATAAAATCCACGTCCAAAAGTGGCTAGCACAAGATCATTCTCTCTTCGTTGAATCTCCAGGTCGCGAACCGCAATGGTGGGCAAGCCTGCCTTTAGTTGTATCCAGTTCTGGCCTCCGCTATTGGAAAAGAACAGACCAAACTCGGTTCCCACAAAAAGCAAATTGGAATCTAGATGATCTTCTGCAATTGAATAAACACTGCCACGCACAGGAAGATCACTTTGAATCGGCTTCCAGGTTTTTCCGGCATCGGAAGTCTTAAGCACGTAAGGTTTAAAGTCACCATAGCGATGATGATTGAAACAAGCATAGGCGGTGTTTTTATCATGTAGTGATGCAATAATCTGATGCACATAACTCATCGATGGAACACCAGGCAGATTATCAAACTTTGTCCAGTTCTTTCCACCATCGGTAGTGAGGTGAATGAGTCCATCATCGGTGCCGGCCCAAAGCAGGTTCTGATCAAATTTAGATTCTGCCACGGTGGTGAGTTGTCCAAAAATATCGGTGCTGGCATTTTTTGCTATGGCATCTACTGACCATACTTTACCCATAACTTCAACTTTATTGCGATCAATCTGCCTGCTTAAATCCGGACTAATTACTGTCCAGCTATCGCCCCGATCGTCTGTGCGAAATAATTTGTTGGCTCCAAAATATAATCGTGTGTTGCTATACTGGCTGATTAATAACGGAGCATCCCAATTCCATCGGTAGGCAGCTTCGCCCTCCTTTTCCACAGGTTTGATAAAAAGGGATTCGCCACTCTTTCTGTCAAATCTATTTAATCCGCCATACTGACTTTGTGCATATATCATGTCAGGGTTTGATTGATCCACCTGTGTTTCAAATCCATCGCCTAACGATGTCACATACCAATCGGCATTCACAATTCCGTTGGCCGAGGTCGTGCGACTTGGTCCGCCAAGACTAAGATTATCTTGTGTTCCTCCATGCACTCCGTAAAAGGGATATGCATTGTCGGTAGATACTTTGTAGAATTGAGTTACTGGCAGGTTTGATTTGAAATCCCAGGTTTTGGCAAAATCCCAACTTTCATAAATCCCACCATCGCAGCCAACCAATAAGTGATTGCCGTCAGCCGGATCAATCCATATACAATGATTGTCGATGTGTTTGTTTAGCTCACCAAGATTAGTTACTGTTTTGCCACCATCGTGGCTCACTTTATAATAAGAGTCTGTAATGAAAATCCGGTTTACATCGTTGGGGTCGCACGTTACTTTCTGATAGTAGAGACCTGTAGTATAGAATGGATTTCTTTTCTCCCAGCTGGCTCCTTTGTCCACAGAGCGGTAAATTCCACCCTTGTCATCCTTTGCTTCAACTATCGCATATAGAACATCTGAATTTACCGGACTGATTGCCAACCCTATTCTGCCCAATTCACCACCAGGCAATCCGCCTTCCAATTTTTTCCAGGTAACTCCGCCATCGGTGGATTTATATAAAGCAGATTCAGGTCCACCACCAATATAAGAAAACACATTGCGCATCCGCTGATGAAACGCGGCATATAATACTTCCGGATTTCGGGGGTCCATGACTAAATCATTGCAACCGGTATAGGCGCTAACTGATTTTATGTTAGTCCAGGTTGCACCTCCGTCAACTGACTTGTATACTCCGCGATCACCGCCCTCATTCCAAACAGGTCCGTATGCACCCGCATATATAATATTTGGATTGGATGGATGAACAATAATTTCAGAGATGTGCTCCGAGTTTTTGAGTCCCATGTTTTTCCAACTCTTACCGCCATCCTCACTTTTGTAAACACCATCACCATAAGCAACGGCACGCTGACTGTTATTCTCACCACTCCCTACCCAAACCACACTTGGATTAGCAGGATCTAACGTAACACAACCGATGGAATAAGAACCCTGCCCATCAAAAATGGGTGAAAAGGTTACCCCTTTGTTAGAAGTCTTCCATACCCCACCCGATGACGTAGCCACATAATATTCACTATGGTTTTTGGGATTAACTGCAAAATCAGAAATGCGACCAGAGGTAACAGCCGGCCCTATCGAGCGTAATTTTAAACCAGAAAATGTTTCAGAAGAAAATCCGGGAGTGGTCTGGATGGTTGTTTTTTGCTGACCATAAAGTGGTTGCAGCATGAAACAGATAAGCGCTATACAAGGAAACTTTAAAGATGGCTTCATAGTATGATCATTGAGTGTGTGAAAACTGAATATAGATGAATTGAAATTGGTGAAAAGAAACATGAACAGAAATACCATTGGTCATAATTAGTACTTGCGGTTGGTCTTTGCTTCGGTGGAGTTCTTACAGACTGAAATATCTGATGGATTCAACTGTTGATCCGTGGAGACACAGACCAAGGAAGGGGAGTTGATGAGTTGCGTCTCATAACGTTGGGCTTGAAGCGCTTCACTAAAATAGATGCGTATAATCTGAAAGAAGCGAGAAGAAGAGTAGCGAATCATGTGATCGCCAAGGGAGAATATCCTTTTTAGTCTTTAGATGGAAGACATAAGTAGTAAGACAATGAACCCAAGGGAGATTCTGGGTTTTTCTTTTATTCCTCAGCCTAATCAATTGAGCGGGAAACGGGATTCGAACCCGCGACTTTCAGCTTGGGAAGCTGACACTCTACCAACTGAGCTACTCCCGCTTAAAAAAAACCCAATCTTTATGCCTCATATTGGGATCGTCTAAAGGCGGCCTACCAACTTAGCTACTCCCCCGATGAATGAAAGTTAGAGAATAAATTGCTCAATTGAAATCAAACCACTCAACGTCATAACTGGGTATGAGGCAACAACCCATGGAAGTTTTTGTTTTGTTAAAATACCCGGCAGTAGTCTATTTTTGCATTCTAAATGAGCTGGTAAACTATCCTATGAACAAATCCAAGAAGTCAAGCAGGTCGCTGAAGCCGTTAGTGTATGAAACTGATGTGGCCCTGATCGGTGCAGGAATCATGAGCGCTACACTGGCTGTGATTTTAAAAGAACTCGATCCACATCTTACCATTCAGATTTTTGAAAGACTTGATGAGGCAGGTATGGAAAGTTCTGATGCATGGAATAATGCTGGTACCGGCCACGCTGCCTTTTGCGAATTGAATTACACACCTGAAAAGCCTGATGGCTCGATAGACATCGGCAAGGCCATTAAAATCTGCGAAGCATTTGAAGTATCGAAAGAGTTCTGGTCATTTCTGGTAGAGAAAGGTTATATAGATAGTCCTGCCTCATTTATATCCAAAGTTCCGCACATGAGTTTTGTGTGGGGAGAAAACAATGTAGCGTATTTGAAGAAACGCTTCCAGTTGTTGAAGGCAAATCCGCTTTTCATTGACATGATCTATTCAGAAGATCGGGAGCGCATTAAAGAATGGGCACCGTTGATTATGCGTGATCGCCCGACAGGTCAACCTCTTGCCGCTACGCGTATTGAGCATGGCACCGATGTAAATTTCGGGGCGCTGACCAGATCGATTTTCAAAAAACTCGAAAAAATGCCAGGTGTTACCATGCACTATAATTCAGAAACACTCGATATTGATCCGCATAGCAAAGGAGGATGGAAAGTGATTGTGAAAAATCGATTGCATGAGCAGAAAGAGAATTGTCGCGCCAGATTTGTGTTCTTAGGGGCAGGAGGGGCAACACTTAGCTTGCTAAAGAAAGCAGAGATAAAAGAACGCGATGGCTACGGTGGCTTTCCTGTAAGTGGCTTGTGGTTAAAATGCAAAAACGAAGAACTTATCAATCAACACCACGCCAAGGTATATGGAAAAGCAAGTGTAGGCGCTCCGCCCATGTCGGTGCCGCACGTGGACACGCGCATGATTGATGGAAAGAAAGAATTGCTCTTCGGTCCGTTTGCCGGATTCTCTACCAAGTTTTTGAAAGGCGGATCTCACCTTGACCTCGCCAAATCAATCACATTCGATAACATCAAACCCATGATTTCGGCCGGATTGCGAAACGTGCCGCTCACGAAGTACCTGATCGAACAAGTACGATTAACTCATGAGGATAGAGTAGAAGCCTTACGCGAATACGTTCCTTTTGCCAAACTTGAAGACTGGGAGCTACAAGACGCAGGTCAACGTGTGCAGGTCATTAAAAAACATGAAGAGCAGGGAGGTGTGTTGGAGTTTGGCACCGAAGCCGTAGTAGCATCAGACGGAAGTGTTGCCGCATTATTAGGAGCATCACCGGGTGCATCGACAGCTGCAGCCATCATGTTTGGAATTTTACCACGATGCTTTAAAGAAGAAAGTAAATCGCCTGAGTGGCAAAGTAAGTTGAAGGAAATGGCTCCTTCATTCGGGATTTCTTTAGGTAATAATCCTACGACTTTAACAGAAACCCGCAAAAGAACAGGCAATATTCTAGGACTGAATCATTAAAATCATGCTTTTTTGAATGATTTTTCAACAAATCAGAGAAGGCTGGAAGATATTCTGGCCTTTTTCTTTTCTGATGATTTAAATATTTACACTTTTGTTTAACAATTTTGTTAAACATGATCGAAACAAAGGAAAAGCCTACCGAAGAGTTGATTCTCGATGCTGCTATGAAGGTTTTTACCAGAAAAGGATTTGCCGCTGCCCGCATGGAAGAGATTGCGAAAGAAGCGGGCATCAACAGGGCGCTATTACATTACTATCATCGCGACAAGCAGACGATGTTCAACCGCATCTTTGAAAGTCGCTTCAAAGAATTCTTTAAAGGACTGTTTGTGATTTTCGAATCGGATAACATTTCGCTATTCGAAAAAATCAAACGCATGGTGGATCATGAGATCAGCACATTGATCAAGCACCCCGACCTCGCCCGCTTTATCATCACCGAAATAGCGCAGTCGCCCGATTTGTTGCTTGAGTATGGAAAAAAACTCGGTGTTAATCCAAGAATGTTTATTGAAGCATTTGAAAAGCAAGTGGTAAAAGAAGTGAACGAAGGAGTGATTAAGCCGATTGATGGGAAGCAACTTCTCATCAACATCATGTCACTTTGCATCTATCCGTTCGTGGCAAGGCCGATCATTCAAACCATGATGTCGGTAGATGAAACTAATTTTTATCACATGGCAGAGCAACGCAAAAAGGAAGTGAGCGAATTTATCATCAACGCGATAAAAAAATAATTATGCGAGCGATGTACATAAAAATAGCCGTGGCTTTTTTCATCCTGATCAGTTTCAGGCCTTCATCGGCACAACAACTCACCATTGAAGAATGCTATGATAAGGCCAGACAAAACTATCCGCTGATCAAGCAGAAAGAATTGATAGCGAAGAGCAAAGAATTTACTATCGAAAATGTAAAGTCTGGGTTACTTCCGCAAGTAAGTCTTATGGGACAGGCATCATACCAATCAGATGTTACCCGATTGCCTGGACCTGCCGTGTTGCTTGAATCTCTTTCTAAAGATCAGTATAAAGTTTATTTGGATGTGAATCAATCCATTTATGATGGTGGCGTGGTGAAGAGGAACAGCGTGTTGCAGGAAACCGTTTCGATGGTGGAGGATCAGAAAATTGAAGTAGAATTATATAAAATCAAGGAGCGCATCAATCAGATTTATTTCGGAGCGCTGTTAATCAACGAACAGCTTGTGCAGATTGATCTGGTAAAAAAGGATATTGAAACGAGTCTGTTGAAAATGGAATCAGCCATACGCAACGGTACTGCATTTCGAACCAATGCTGATATTCTTCAGGCCGAACTTCTTAAAACAGATCAGAGGGCGGTAGAATTTAAGGCAGCTCGAAAATCATACCTTGATATGTTGGGAATGTTCATTCATCAATCATTAACTGAAAGCACGGATTTACAAAAGCCACAAACGCTGATCATTCAAAGCGAGCCGGTTATTTCGCGACCTGAGATTTCACTCTACAACTATCAAAGTCAATTATATGCTGCGCAGCAACAAGTAAATAACACACGGGTTACACCAAGATTAAGTCTATTTGCACAAGGCGGCTACGGTCGGCCGGGATTAAATATGTTATTGAATGAGTTTGATACTTATTACATCGGGGGCTTACGATTCAGTTGGAATTTAGGTGGATACTATAACGCCAATCGGGATAAGCAGATTCTGGATTTAAATCTTCGATCGGTGAATCAGCAGAAGGAGACATTTTTGTTCAATACGCAACTATCATTGCAACAACAAAACAATGAGCTCAGCAAATTAAGTGAACTGATCGAGATCGATGAAAAGTTGATTGAGCTAAGAGTGCGCATTAAGAATACAGCAAAATCGCAACTCGATAATGGCGTGATCACGGCCAACGATTATTTGAGAGAATTAAATGCGGAGGACCAGGCGATGCAAAACTTATCCGTTCACCAGATTCAATTGCTCATGACACAATACTCAAAACAGGTTACCACCGGAAACTGAAAACATCACCCTATGCAAATCAACCATTATTTTACTGCGGCTCTTCTACTCGTTGTCACATCGTGCAATAACAACGGCCCTGAGTTTGATGCCACCGGCAACTTTGAAGCCGATGAAATTATTATTTCAGCCGAGGCTTCAGGAAAAATTCTTCAACTGAATGTGGAGGAAGGCACGGAACTAAAATCACAAGCCGTGATTGGCCTCATCGACACCACGCAATTGTATTTGCGCAAGAAGCAACTCGAATACAGCATTCGTGCCGTCAATGCAAAACAACCGAATGTAACCGTTCAGCTTGCCGCGATTACCGAGCAAATTGAAATCGCAAAGCGTGAGAAGAAACGCGTTGAGAATCTATTGAAAGATGATGCGGCAACACAAAAGCAACTGGATGATCTTAATGCACAACTCGATTTACTGCAACGCCAATATGCTGCCACCCAATCAACACTCAACATCACCAGGCAATCACTGCAAAGTGAAACGCTTCCACTGATAGCACAACTCGAACAAGTGCAAGACCAAATCAGTAAATCACAAATCATCAATCCGGTCAATGGAACTGTACTTTCACTTTATGCCAAGCAAAATGAAGTCGTCAATCCCGGAAAGGCATTATACAAAATTGCTGATCTCAGCACGGTAATTCTTCGCGCCTACATTTCGGGAAGTCAGCTATCACAAATCAAATTAGGACAGTCCGTAAAAGTATTAGTCGATGCGCCTGATGATGGATACAAAGAATATGCAGGCACTATCACCTGGGTTTCTGACAAAGCCGAATTCACACCAAAGACCATCCAAACCAAAGAAGAGCGCGCGAACCTCGTGTACGCTGTAAAGATTGATGTGAAGAACGATGGGTATTTGAAGTTGGGGATGTATGGAGAGGTTAATTTTAAATAGGCAATAGGCAAAAGCAGTAGGCAAGGAGTAACACAAAGTTTTGCCTACTGCATTTGCCTACTGCCTACTATTCAACTATGAATGCTGTCGAAATAAAAAACATCAAAAAGACCTTTACTGTTGAGAAGACAACGGTGACGGCTTTACATGATATTTCTTTTGAAGTTAATCAAGGTGAGTTGTTTGGATTGATTGGTCCGGATGGAGCGGGAAAGACAACACTGTTTAGAATTCTCACCACGCTCATGCTTGCCAACAGCGGAACAGCTTCCGTAGATGGTTATGATGTTGTGAAAGATTTTAAGGAAATAAGAAAGCGAGTGGGTTATATGCCTGGTCGTTTCTCCTTGTATCAGGATTTAACCGTAGAAGAAAATCTTTCCTTCTTTGCTACACTGTTCAATACATCCATCGAAGAGAACTACGATTTGGTAAAAGACATTTACGTGCAGATTGAAAAATTC
>JANOUH010000293.1:0-4678 GCA_031416795.1 Cytophagales bacterium
ACTCAAATCTTAAACAAATTTGATGTTGCTTATGATGTGGTGAAAGAAATGTTAGAATATCAAAATGACCAACCAACAGCATCTTCGGATACTGATGATCCGGATGATGATTCATCTAAAATGTTTGGCAGCGGTGCTAACCCAAGTGGCAAGGAAAAGAAAGGCACCGAAAAATCTCGTACACCTGTCCTTGATAATTTTGGACGCGACCTCACAAAACTTGCCGAAGACAACAAATTAGATCCAATCGTAGGTCGTGAAAAAGAGATTGAACGTGTGGCACAAATTCTTAGTCGCAGAAAGAAAAATAATCCGATTCTGATCGGTGAACCTGGTGTAGGTAAGACTGCTATAGCAGAAGGTCTTGCTTTACGCATTGTACAGAAAAAAGTATCACGAGTACTTTTTGGCAAGCGTGTGGTTACGTTGGATTTAGCTTCTTTAGTGGCTGGCACAAAATACCGTGGTCAGTTTGAAGAGCGCATGAAGGCGGTGATGAATGAATTGGAAAAATCTCCGGATGTTATCTTGTTCATCGATGAGTTACATACCATTGTAGGCGCTGGTGGTGCTTCTGGATCTCTGGATGCTTCCAACATGTTCAAACCTGCTCTTTCCCGTGGTGAAATACAATGCATTGGAGCGACTACACTTGACGAGTATCGTCAATACATTGAAAAAGATGGAGCATTAGCTCGCAGATTCCAAATGGTGCTGGTGGATTCTACTTCTGTAGATGAAACGATTCAGATCCTGGAGAACATCAAAGAGAAATACGAAGATCACCATCATGTAAGCTATACCAAAGAAGCATTGGCTGCTTGTGTTAAATTATCGGATCGCTACATCAGTGATCGTTTCCTTCCGGATAAAGCGATTGATGTCATGGACGAAGCTGGTGCGCGTGTTCACATCAACAACATTCATGTGCCTGAAGAAATTGTAAAATTTGAAGAGGCCATTGAAGACGTGAAGAAGGAGAAAAACCGCGTAGTCAAAAGCCAGAAGTATGAAGAGGCAGCACAACTTCGCGATAAAGAGAAGAAACTAATCGAACAACTCGACTTAGCCAAAACACGCTGGGAAGAAAAGACCAGAACTGAAAAATATACTGTTACCGAAGATAATGTAGCCGATGTGGTTGGCATGATGACTGGTATTCCTGCAAATCGTATTGCTCAAAAAGAAAGCAATAAGTTGTTGGGGATGGCTGATCAGCTCAGCGGCAAAGTAATTGGCCAGGAAGAAGCCATTAAAAAATTAACAAGGGCCATTCAGCGTACGCGTGTTGGTCTAAAAGATCCCAGAAAGCCAATCGGCTCCTTTATTTTTTTAGGACCAACCGGTGTAGGTAAAACCGAATTAGCAAAAGTTCTTTCCTACTATCTGTTTGATAAAGAAGATACGTTGGTGCGTATCGACATGAGTGAATACATGGAGAAATTCTCCGTGTCACGTTTAGTGGGTGCTCCTCCAGGATATGTGGGTTATGAAGAAGGCGGTCAGCTTACTGAAAAGGTAAGACGCAAACCATACTCCGTAGTATTGCTGGATGAAATTGAAAAAGCTCACCCCGATGTTTTCAATATTTTGTTACAAGTGTTGGATGATGGAATTCTAACGGATGGCTTAGGCCGCAGAGTAGATTTTAGAAACACAATCATCATCATGACATCTAATATTGGTGTGCGTGATTTGAAAGACTTTGGTGCTGGAATTGGTTTCACCACAAAGGCAAAACGCGAAAACGAGGAGGAGTTGATGAAGTCAACTATTCAAAGCGCTTTGAAACGTGCGTTCAGTCCAGAGTTCCTTAACCGTTTAGATGATATCATTGTGTTCAACTCATTGAAACGCGAGGACATTCATAAGATCATTGATCTTACACTTGGAAAACTTTTTGCACGCATCACTACATTGGGGTACAATGTTGAACTAACCGATAAAGCAAAAGACTTCCTGGCTGAAAAAGGATATGACCAGCAGTTTGGAGCTCGTCCTTTAAATAGGGCCATCCAAAAATACCTGGAAGATCCAGTAGCCGAAGAAATCCTGAAAGGTGAAATCCCAGAAGGTGGCATCATCATGGCAGACTATGAAGGCACGGGTGATCTGCTCACGATCAAAACAAAAAAGCCAAAAGCATCTTCGAAAGAAAAGAAAAGCGAGTAAGCAATTTGATATCTAAACGAAGGCGGGGAAACCCGCCTTTTTATTTTTCTGATACTAATGACCTTTTTGTACTAATAACTTCCTAGATATTTTCTCAAAAACCATTCGGCTGAAATCAACCCAAGAAGAAGAAAGAACACCCACTTAAGATTAATCAGCTGATTGAACGTTTCTTCTGAATGAATGAGGCTGGCTGCTTTTGTTTTTTCAAGATCGCTGGCCAATATTGAAAGTTGCCCAGCATTATAAAACTTGCCTCCAGTTTCGCTTGATAACTTTCGAAGCAAGCCAACATCAGCTGTCAGGTTTTGAGCTTCAACGTTTTGTGCCTTGATTAAAAACTGGCCATTCACTTCTTCTGTTTTGTCGCTTAGTGTTGTAGATGCTTTAAATCTATAGACGCCTTCTTTCAATCCGCCAATACGATAGCGTGAACCACCTGGGCTCGTGGTGTAGCTGTAGTTAATCACTTTACCTTGCTCATCGCGTAATTGTAATTGAATCGTGTTCCCATGCACCAACTCAAACAAATCATTATATACCTGGCTCTCGATCACGACCGGTTCTGAATCTGAAAATTCATTCTGTAAAGGGAAACTGCGGAACTTACGTTTATCTTCAAGGGTGCTCAGGTATTGAATAAGTTTTGAAAATAATTCATCAAACATCTCGGTATTGCCATTATCGGCAAATTCATTAAGGCGCCAACGCCATAATCCTTCTCCTATCAACACAGCCATCTTCCTTTCACCTTCTTCCCAACTCAACAATAACGGACGATCGGTGGCTACACTTCCGATTTGCTGATAGAGTAACACATTAGCTTTGGGTGGATAGGTGAATTTTCCAAACGGAACCTGAACGGGAGGGTAACGTGAGAAAACTCCATTACTGTTTTCTGAAAAACCAAAATCACGAAACTCGTTATTTACAATCGGAGTAACTTCATCCCATTGACCGCGGCCCTCAAATTGAAGAGGAATTTGGTGCGCTGGTAACTGTCTTAAATTTGTTTGACTTCCAATCATCACAAGAATGGAAGAAGAACCTTTAGAGAGAGAATTCAAAATGGGCAACGTTCTGCCTGCCATATCCACAACCTGATGAAAAATAACAAGTTCTGCCGCACCGGGTTTCAAGTAGCCTGCATCGGCATTCGCTACACCTGGAATATGGACAATAAATTCATAATTGGAGTTTTTCTCCACCACCGCTCTCAATGCTTTGATATCAGGATGTGGAGCCGGTGCTACTAATACTATTTTCTTTTTTCCATCGACCACTTCAATAAAAATGCTCATGGCATTATTTCGTTTATTGCTTTCCTGATCAAGTGGCTTCACCGAAATGTCGTAGCGTTGAATTCCTTTTTCAGCAGCATCCAATTGAAAATCAAAATCGATTAATGACTTGGTACCGGTGTTCTTTTTTTCGTTAACTAACACTTTGCCATCCTTAAGTACGCTTACTGAAACCTCCTGATTCTCGATGCCTTGCATCAGCACCTGAGCTTTTAATGGAAATTTATTTCCCTGATAGGCTACTTTATTAAAGGCAACATTTTTTAATATCAAATCTAAGCGCTCCGTAGTGTCGCCCAATCCTACTGAATAAATCGGCACGCGCACAGGAGTATAAAGTGGTGATGCCCCGGAATTATAAATACCATCCGATAACAGAACAATGCCAGCCAGATTCCTTCCCTCAAACTCATTGATAATATTTTGAATGCCCCTGTTGAGGTCTGAGGTTGGACCGTTTGCTTTTATGGCCGTCACATCATTTCCTGCAAGGTCTTCCCACTTCACTTCATAACCTGAATTCTCTATGGAGCTTTTTGTTTCACTCAACGTTGCTGTAAGTTTTAACTGACCTAAGGAGTCTATCACTTCTCCCACGGAAGTGGATGAATCAATTAAAAATACCCACGTAGGTTTTTCGTATTCATTCGTGATCAATTTGAGGATGGGACCTAATAAAAGGAAGGCAAGAAAAGAAACAACGATCAACCGGAGTGCAAATAATATCTGATTCGTTCTTTTGCTCCAGGTGTAATTTGATGTGTAAAGGATAAAGGCGTAGCCCACACCCGCTGCGATACACATTAAAATAAAATATGGAGAATGTTCAAATAAAAGTCGCTGCATTTGGCTAAGCTCTTGTCATATTAGGTATGACTATAAATCAATCAGTAATTATACTTCTTATCCCACAATTTCTTCAGGTAATTTCTTAATTCCTCCTCGCGGGCATTTTTGCCGGGCTCGTAGAATTTAGTTTCCTTAATCTGATCCGGTAGAAATTCCATCGCCACAAAGTTATTACGAAAGTCATGGGCATATTGATATCCCTTTCCGTAGTCGAGGTCTTTCATCAGTTTGGTTGGCGCATTACGCACGGCCAGCGGCACAGGAAGATCACCCGTCTCATTCACCATGCCCAATGCTTTTTCGATGGCCATATAACTGGCATTGCTCTTGGCAGAACAGGCCAGGTAAATCGCACA
>JANOUH010000294.1:0-10153 GCA_031416795.1 Cytophagales bacterium
AATCATAAAAATTATCAAGCTTGTTTAGCGCTTGAAGGGCTTCATAGCGGGCTTCCGCTAAAGCTAAAAATTCCTTCTTATCCATAATCTTTTTGGGGTATATCCAAATTTAATCATTTGCGACAATCTGGGATGCACCCCATTGGGGTTAAATGATGGTGCAATTGATTTCTATCGCATTGCATGAACGACACATTGGGTTCGGCAAAGTTTATCTTCAATTATTTTATAAGGTTTAATAAGGATGAAGACATGCGAAATCCCATCATAATGTTACTTTCCCTTTTGGTGTATCGATGATCAATTGCAATTGCTGCTGGGGACCTTTAGTTACGATTAGCTTCAAATGTAATGCGGTGTTGAATTTATTCATCTCTTCATCATCAGGAGTAATGATGTGGAATGACTGAAACGTGCAACCAGCGGGTGAGGTGGAGGAGGGGTGCACCGTAGAAGCGCCCCACTCAATAAAGAAGGGAAACTCATCGTGATCTTCGATGCCAAAGGTTGTCCACGACAACAAGGTGCCATCAGGTTTGGTGCGTGAGCCAGCTTTACTTTCGGTTGCAATAAAGCCAGCTGCTTTCAGTTTTTCTTTGGTTTGTTTTGTATTGCGTGTGCGCACCGCCCAGTCAATGGGAGTAAGATTTTCCAACCTGAGAAAATGTTCGGGAATATTTTCTGCATCCGGACGAGGGGCCATGATCTCGATATACATTTCACCATCCAGGGCCACGAGTGCATTGTGTGTAAAACTGTTGGGGTGAATGCCACCGAATACGGGCTCTATTCCAGTGAGTTCTTTAAACTGCGCAATGCCTTTGTCTAGATCATTAATGCCGAGGATAATGTGGTCGATGTTTTCTTCGCGTTCTTTTTTCATAGGAGTGCAGGCAACTAATAAGGCAAATAAACAAAGCAGCAGTGGATGAATATTTTTCATTCCTTAGTCATGGATGGAACTGTAGTAAAGATAAAACATTCGTTTAATTTATAGCGTAGAATTTAGGCATGGACAGATTTCTGTACATTTAGTGTCCTCATCATTTAGCATTTTCAACTATGGATATCTTCTTTCGCATCGTTCTGATCATTCTGGCTGGTAAGTTGATTTATAACCTCGTCTATTACTTTACTTTCAATGAGAAGAAGAGATATTTTCATTTGCCCTCCCTCACCAGCAGTTCCATTCCCCAACAAGAAGTATATGCGTTCGGGCCAACGCTGTTGGAGTTAATAAACAAATTTGTTTGGTCGGTGATGGTAATAGCACTCCTGGTGGCTATGTCCTATAGAGGTGGTGGCACGACTACATTCCTGATGCTTTTGTTTTTTGGCTTACCTTTTATCTATCGCATTCTGTCGCGAGCATTAAATGCAAGGGATAAGGTGATTGTAGGCTCACGTGAAATAGAAGTCATCACCCGTGGAAAAAAGGAAAAAATAAACCTTCTGCTCGTAAAAGAAATTCAATTGCGCTATTACCATGATAAAAAAGGTCTTAAGGAACTTCATCCAGAGTTCACATTCCGAACCGGAACCAAAGAACAAACCGTGCGCCTCAACGATGTTTTCTTTCTGTTCAAAGCCGAGCGCTTGTTGGTTACGATGCAAAAAGTGATGCCAGACAGAAAATTTCTTATCTCATGGGAAGATAGTTTGGGGAACAAAGAAGTGCTGGAAGTGAATCATCATTAAGCAGGTAAGTAACACAAACTTTTCACTAACTTCGATTCCTAACAACGATCAATAATAAACATCAATTCTTATGCCCTTCATCGACTACAACGCGAAACCCAAAATCAAAATCTGGGAAAACATTTACGGACAAGTGCATCACAGTGACCAGATGACTTGTGGCTATATCACCATCGCAGCCGAAGTGCAATTGCCCGAGCACCATCACGTGCACGAGCAGTGGAGCCATCTGCTGGAGGGTGAATTGGAATTTATTGTAGGTGGAGAAAAGCGCCACATGAAGCCCGGAGAAACGGCTTACATACCCAGCAACGTTCCGCACAGTGGAAGGACATTAACGCCATGCAAACTCATTGATATATTTAACCCGGTGAGAGAAGATTGGAAGGAGTTGGAGAAGAGCCAGTTTGGAAAATAGTTTTTCCACCATGATTTCATGCTGAAAGACCACTTTAATCATCACTCTTTAAGCTGACCAAAGGTTAAAAGATTATGGTTGGGATCCAGCAGTGAAAATTCTATTTGACCCCAGGACTTTTCTTCGAGTTTCCCCAATACTGCAAAGGGAAGAGGCTCCGTCATTGCCTTGTCATGTAGGGCCTGGATGTGCTGACTCACCCGAACATACAGCATGGTGTTATTCTTCTGCACATTCATCACTCTGTTCTGATAGAAATGCAACTCCATACCATTGCGCGAAAGAACGAGGTAATCGTCTTGTTTGGTCACCATCTCAAATCCAAGATGCTCTTGGTAAAATTTTTCCGTCTCTCCAAGGTCTCTTGCCGGTAGGCGGGGAATAATAGCCGTGATCATAGTAGTTGCCTGTTTTGATTGATGTCCATCTTTTCAATTATACTTTCCTGATTGATGATTTAATGCTCGAATGAAATTTCAGATCATTACGCGTTTTAGAATAGGCAGGCTAATGCTTTACAAACGGGAAAAGTTATAAAAGGGTTTAATGCAGGGAAGGTTATAATCATTAGATAGTGGTCAGGTGATCAACATCAGCGAACATTTTATCAAAGCGTAAATAGCAAACACCAAGAATGATCATCCACAATAACCAAAGGGAACTCCCCAGGAAACCAGCTGCATCCCACATTGGAAAAAATGGGATTACCGTTGCAAACAATTCTGCCTGAGCCAGTATATAAATTCCGGATGCAGCATAAGCAAAGTATGACACCCAGCTAGGAATTGCCTTTGATTGTTGGAGTGCAATCGAAATCATAACAGTCCAGATAATCGTAAACGATTGGCCCATGTGCTCACCTAACAGTACTCCAGCAAATTGATGGATTGTTTTAAAGGCAACGATAGAGGCCGCCCGGGTTACTTCATCGGTAGCATGGACAAAACTGTTGGCTAAAACAGGTACTACAAATGTCCATCGCAATAATCCGATCATTTGAACTATCAGACCAATAACACCAAAAACGGTAGCCACTTTTACCAATGAGGTTTTTTCTTTCAGGTTTTCTCCAATGAGAATGTAAGCAGGCAATAATGGAAGACCTGTAAATGCGAATGCAAACCATGTCCAGATCAATTTGCTGCCACCTTTGTGAAAGGCATTCAAGATTGTGGCAGTGTCTTGTCGCAGAATATCCGGATACGAAAATGTATTGATGAGAATCGTATATGGTATAAATAAAGCGATGGTTCCGGTAATTAATAAAACTCCAATGAGTTTACTGTTTGTGTGCGGCTGTGTGTTCATGTCAGATTATTTAAAGAAGAAGGAATAGCTGATACCTGGTGTTGGATTTATTTTTAAACTCTCATTTTTGGCGGCTAACACAGCAACACCAATTCTAAGATTGAGCCCCTTCCATATCATCCAACGAAAACCAACTTCACCCATGGCGGCACTTTTATTTTCATAATCTCTGGTTAATCCTCGGGCATAAGACACCGATGAATAGAAGGAAGATGAATTTTCTCTCTTTCCAACAGGAAGAAACCAATAGGTAAATCCGGTTTTTATAAAATTGGTATACTCTCCTGATGCAAAAGCCGTAGAATAATAACCGGCATGGATGGATACCGATTGATATCGATACTCTAGCCCGATGGATGGATTTCGAAATGCATTTAAGCTGAACTCTCTTTTTGAAAGTTTGGTTTGTGCTCTGGCCGTTGAGATCACGGCATTTATAAGTAAGAATGCGATGATGATTTGAAGTATTGTTTTCATAGTGTTTTTTTTATGATGCAAAAGTGCGCGGTTCAAAACACCTTCTACTTGATCGTAATCAAGTACGTTAGCTGCTAAACTTTTCTTGATCAGGATCAAGAAGCCGGGCGCTTGCCATTGATTCTTGCTATATTTCAATGCTTATTCGTGGTGAAATAGCCCAAATGGACACAGAAGGATTGTATCAGGTAGTAAAAAAGATGATATCCCCAGAGGACGAGGCGTGGAATGCGTTTAAGGATCAGCTCACTTACCGTAAGCTGAAGAAACATGATCTGCTTTGGGATATTGGTGAAGTTTGTCGCGATGTGGGATTCATCACCAAAGGAACGATGCGCTATTTTTTCTACCGGAATGATGATGAAGTAACAGGCCAGTTTTTCTTTGAGAATACATTCGTTACCGTATACTCCAGCATCATCACAGAGAAGAGTACAGAGACCGCCTTTCAGGCACTAGAAGAGGTAGAATTATTGATGATCTCTAAAAATTCGCTGTACAAATTATTTGATCAATATAAATGCTGGGAGCGATTTGGAAGGCTTATGGCAGAGCATACTGTTGTGGTGATGCAACGCGTGCGCGCTGACTTAACCGCGGCCACACCAAAAGAAAAATATTTACAATTGATTAAAGAAAGACCGAAAGTATTGGAACGCGTACCGCTTCATTTAATTGCTTCATACCTGGATATGACCCCCGAACACTTAAGTCGTGTGCGCAGGGAAATAACGGAGAAGAATCTTTAGTTAACAAAGAGTAAAATTTTACAGATCCTCAACGTGTTAATATCGGAAGGTAATTAATCCACGGCCCTACTTCTTCTTTGTATTGTTTGCACATCACGCGGGTGATTTGTGCGATGTGACTTAAGTCATGCACCGTCCACGTAGATAATAATTGTTTCAACGTCACCGCACCAAAGGAAGGATGCATACCTGTTTTCAGCAAATCATCTTCCTGCAAATTTTTCGACTTGAGTATTTCCAGATTTTTCTCACGCAGCGTTTTGAACTCCGCCAGTAATTGATTCAAGGTTTTACCTTCGCTGTCTTTGAACTGAGCAAACCGATCGTAGCGTTCAAAAATTTTATCGGGCTTATCCGACAAGATAATTTCCATGCGTGCCACCCAGTCTGTTTTTTCTCCGTGAATGAGATGCCCCACTACATCAAATGGGCTGAAGGTATCTTCGCCTTCATTATTCATTGCCCATGCTATTGGTAAATGCTGCAGCAGGTTTTCCAGTACAAAAGGTGTGCGCGATAATATTACAATTGACTCAGTAAGATTATAGGTTATCATGGTGAACATCCATTTAGTTGGGCTTAATTCTAAGAATCTTTCCGCCATCAACACCAATATATAAATAGCCATCGGGTCCTTGTTTCACGGAGCGCACGCGCCAGTTTTTATCGGTGAGTAAACGTTCTTCTTTGATCACTTTATTATTTTCAATAACCAGCCTGTTCAGGTGCTTCAACACCATGGAGCCAATGAATAAATTATTTTTCCATACCGGGATAACATCATCAGTATAAAACTGCATGCCGCTCGGTGCAATGGAAGGTTTATAAAAGTAAAGCGGTTGCTCCATCCCTTCCTTCTCGCTTATGCCTTCACCCACTTTTGTGCTATCGTAGTTTAGTCCATAAGTGATCACGGGCCATCCATAATTCAATGTTGGTTTGATGATATTGATTTCATCACCACCCATGGGGCCATGCTCATGTTCCCACAATTCTCCGGTAGTCGGATTTAATACCAATCCATTTGGATTGCGATGCCCATAACTCCACACTTCTGGCTTGGCGTTTGGCTTACCAACATAAGGATTATCCTGAGGCACCTTTCCATCTTCATAGATGCGCAATACTTTGCCCAAATGATTATTTAATGTTTGTGCAGAATCTTTCATGTCCGTTTTTTCACCCATCGCGATGTACAGGTAGCCATCATTAAGCACGAGGCGTGACCCATGATGAAGCGGTTTCTTATAGTAAGGCAAAGCAGTAAATAATCTTTCGCGTTCAACCAGTTTTAATCCGTCTAGCTTAACGCGATCCACCACCATGGTGTTGGCATTGGTGTCACCTTCGCTGTAGGAAAAATAGATCCAACCATTATTCTTATAATCAGGATGAACCAGGATGTCGAGCATGCCACCATCTCCCTGACCAATTACCTTTGGAACATCGTGCAGTAATTCTTTCTTTCCGGTTCCAGTGTTCACGACAAGGATGTGCCCAACGGCTCTGTCCGTCACCAGCAATCTGCCATCGGGCAAAAAATCCATGCCAAAGGGAATGGTGATGCTATCGGTAACCGTTTCAACTTTCAGTTTGGTGCCTTCACTTTCTATGACAAAGAATTCTTTTGGTTTGGCTATCTCTTTGGGGCTGCACGATGTGATCAGGCCGATCAGCATGATGAATACAATGGTCGTTCTTAATGAGTGAAAAGTTTTCATGGTAAGTATAGTGTGTTCGTGTATATCAATAAAGGGCTGGTGTATTGCTCCTCTGATTTCTTCATCATCCATTGATGTCTGTCAATTTATTCCTTCACCCTAACAAACTCCACCTCTGGATCTGTGAGCACCCTGGTTTTGATTTTGTCCACCTTGCCTGCTTCATTGGTAGTGAATTGTAATTTGTAAACCCTTAAGGCGTAGTTGATCGTGAAGTCTGGATGTTCGGTAGACCAGAATTGATCGTAATGAAAATGCTCCAACGCCTCGTCCCACATCCGATGTTTCATGCGAAGGTGATCTCCATCTGTGGTGATAATCATTTTACCGTATGCCTTATGCTCATAGGTGCCGGCATAATCAGCTAGCGCATGCGATGGCTTTGTGTCTTTTACTTTCAATGCCTTCAATGAATCGATCTCTCTCCAACTCTTCGTATCCCGTTTGGCAATCTCTTTTTTGATTTTGGGTGTCCAAGGAGACTCGCCTAATTGTAACAGCCTATCTATGATGCCATACACAGCGGCATTAGCCATGGGAGAGCCTTGTACCGTATTGGTTAACACAATAATGGCAATACTATCCTTAGGTAACATCGCTATGGTGGAACGATAACCACTGATTACACCACCATGAGATACCATCACATGACCCTTATAATCGGTCGATGATCGGCCCATGCCATAGAGGCCATAAAACACTTCGTCATACACCAGTTCTTTGGAGGTAATGTTGTTGGGTTTGATGGTTTCGATAATAGCTTTGGATGGGATTACTTGTTTGCCTTTGAATTTTCCTCCGTTGATCTGCACCATCATCCAATTACTTAATTCATCTACATTAGAGACGATCGCTGCGGCCGGTGCCCAGCAACCACAGTCTGTATCAGGTTCATACTCTTTCAATTTTTTATCTATCCTTCCTACGAGGTAATCTTTCGAGAATTCACCTTTCTTAGTAGCGTCTTCAAAACTGAATGTGCTCTGTTTCATTACGAGGGGATCAAATAGTTTTGTCTGGACCAACTGCTCCCACGTAGTGCCATTTACTTTGGCGGTCACCGCTCCGGCCGCGGCATACATATTATTATTGTAGAGATATCCTTCTCTGAAACCCATCGTAGGTTTCATGTATTGAAAGCGGTCCAGAATTTCCTGAAGGGTATGTCCTGATCCTTCCCACACGCCATCCCAACGGGGCACACCACTGCGATGACTCAGCATATCGCGCAGTGTTAATTTCTCATCCAGCTCTCCGGTGGCAAAATGCAACTCGGGCATGTAGGTGCGCACAGGCTTGTCGAGGTCGAGCTTTTTTTCTTCATGGAGCATCGCTGCGGCCATAGAAGTAAACAACTTGGTATTGCTGGCAATGCCAAACATCGTCTTGGTGGTGACGGGAAGTTTGCTGGCCACATCGCGATAGCCGTAGCCTTTGGAGAAGATCACTTTGTCTTTGTACACAATGCTCACCGCGCTGCCCGCGATCTCCCACTCAGTCATCAGTTGTTGTATGTACTGATCTACTTTGAGTAGTTCTTTTTTGAACGTGGGCGCCTGACCTTGTGTGGTGACAAAGGCAAGAAGGAGTAAGAGTGTAGTGGATATTCTCATCGGGATATGTTTTTAGGAGTAGCTAAATGTAACCGATAATTATGGAATGTCACAAGGGATTTTATGAGTGCTTCGACAATGATGTGGTCAGGCGAACAACGTCAACGGGAGGTAAGCAGAAAGTTTTTTCATAGACACGCGCGCATTTCACTTCATCGGGATACCGGCTCTCGTTCCTCGGCCGGTATGACATTTCATAACGGGGGCACACTGCATTCTACTACGAAGCTGTCATACCGGTCGGGTAACTTTCTTTTTCATTGATTGAAGTGTTCAAACCCGAACCTGCCTAAGCCGGCAGGCAGGTATCTCGTTCGGTTTGTACTAATCTTTTTCATAGAACGCGTGCATTTCATTTTATCGGGATCCGGCTTGTCTGCCGACATAGGCAGGTTCGCGTTTTGTAGTTTAGTATTGTGATTACATTTGGGTTAACTTGATCGGTATGACGTTTCATAGTAAATAGCGTGCTGTGATCATTCCAGCACCATCAGACATTTCTGAATCACTTTCATCAACACCTTATCATTCGACTTTTTAAGAACGATGGAGTTACACTGATTAATTTTCGCAAAGGCTTTAATCGCATCGCAGAGTTTGGCGATCATGGGTTTGGAAAGTTTGATCGACTCGAAGTGAAGATTATGAATGGTTAATATCTGTTGCTTGCGATCGGCTTTGGAATCCATGCGGGCGATGAAGGTGTCACCAATTAAAATGGGTAACGAAAAGTAGCCATACTTGCGCTTGGGTTGCGGCACAAAGCATTCTACCATGTAATCGAAATCAAAGAATGTCTGGAGGCGATGGCGGTACACATTCAATACATCGAAGGGAGAAAGGATGAAGGCATCACCCGACAACGTGATCTTCTTGTTTTTATATTCGGGAAGCATGTAGAGCGATGCCTCTTTTATTCCGGTCACGGCTACTTCATACACTTCGCCCTCGCGTACCATGTTTTCCAGGGCGGACTTGATGAATTTTTTGTCTTTGGTATAGCGGGCGCGGAAGACGATGTCTTTGAACGAAGCAATTCCCAATGCCTTTAGTGAACGCGTGATCACATGCCGCGCAAATTCTTCGGGTGTGGGAAGTGTAGTGTCGATGCCGGATGGAATGACGTTCTCCGGCAGATCATATACTTTCTGAAAATTATTTTTCCGTAAGGTTATCAATCGTCCATCGAAGTTCAGATTCTCTAATGCTATTTTTGATGGGCGCCAATCCCACCAGCCTAAACTTTTAGTGACGCGATCATTTTCAAAGTCACGTGCCATGAGCGGACCTTCACGCCCGATGCGATCAAGCACTTTATTCATCAGGTTGATTTCGGCTTGCGTCTGCGACTTTCTTCTGGCCGCCAGGCTTGCTCGCACCGGCAATGAAAAGCGGAATTCATCCATGGGTGCATAGCCTGCTGCGTAGGTCCACGATTCAAAAATCCTTCCGTCTGCCTGCAGCTGACCGAGCCATTCGGTTTTATAATCCGGCACCCGCGCAGCGATGGCATGATGATGAGCACGCTCCACCACATAATTGGTATCGATCTGCACAAAGCCAAGATGATGGATCAGTTTATACGCAGCCTCCTTGCCTCTGCCAAACTGCGCATGCCTGGCTAACCCCGCTGCGTGGAGAATGATTTTTTTTGCTTGTTGTTTGGTGAGGGTGATGTGGGACATGGGGTTAATCAACGACTTTTTAAAAGTAATGGATTATGGTAGAAAGTCACAGTAGTTGTAGTGAGAGGGTAAAAGTAGCCGAATTGAAAATAGACTATTGGTTATGGGTTTAAACACGTATCAGTGGTAGATGACATTTTGTAGAAAAGGGCAAGAGTTTAATCCTAATTTTATCATGTTGATAATATCAAAGGACCCGAAGGGGTGATATTATGTCACTCCTTCGGAGTTTAAGGCTTTGCACTTGTAATATTCTATAATCATTTCAGCCCTTCGGGCTTGATATCTCAAACATAACAAAGTAGGATTAATCTTTCTTCTGAATTACGATCCCTCCGAACTTAGCCTCCTGGGCAAAAAATAGTTTATCGTCAATGATGCATTCACAATACTCCTGGGTCTCATCTTCTCTAAGAGTATTTCCATTACTATCCTTATAGGTTATTCTGAAGCCACCGGTAATACTTAAATTGGAAAACTCCAA
>JANOUH010000295.1:0-7592 GCA_031416795.1 Cytophagales bacterium
AAGAAAGTAAAAAGCAGTCTCCAGCGGTTCGTCATCTGCATTATAAGAAATAAAACGAATAGGAGTTTGCTCGGCTAATTTATCTCTCCAATCATTCATCTCCGCCAGGGGTGTAATTACTACATCTACTTTAATGCCCCAGGCAGTCACCGTGTCCACCTCTTTCGAGAGCACAACTACTGTGGGCACCCACTCCAATAGTTCCTGAATTTTTTCAAATGAAATGGCATGAGCATCGGCAATCAACAAAGCCGGTTCCTGATTTTCTCTTACAATGTGATGGCTTGACATTATTGCTCAAAGAAGCAAACGGAACCACCGACCCACGTTTTGTCTTTGTTGAATTTAACACCGATCATCTCACCACGGCTCAGGCGAGCGAGGTTGGTAATTAATTCCGGACGAGCGGCTCCTTTATCCCATAGGAAAAGTAAACGTATTTCAGTTTTCACCAACCCATCAGGCGCTTGTATTACCGGTTCGTAATGAACTTTGCGTTGCAGCAAGTAATTCTTTCGCTCATGGAAAGGAATGCCGAAGACATCATTTTCCACCACGTTGAAAATTACTCCGCTTCCTGAAAAGGAGAACAAAGGTTTCAATACATAATTTTCAAGATCGGGTGGCAACTTAGTGTAGTCACTTAAGAATTTACATTCCGGCACAGCATCGCTATGCAGAAATGGCATGGTGTATTTGCTGATATAGAAAAACCAATTCGGATGTCCTGCCCACTCCACATCAACATCTTCTGTTAAATGGAAATCTGTTTTCAACTCTGGCTTCCCTAACAACTCATCAAAGATCACACGATTGTAAATGCGGTGAACCGGAATCTCAACTTCATTCTTTTTATAGAATAATTTTCTGTTCCGTAAAATCAAATCGCCAAGATGTATTGCTTTGATTTCCAGATGATCGTTTGTTACCAAAAAATCGATGTTTGTGTTTTGCTTTAGTGGATCAATTTCCAACAAGATTACATTTTCTGGATGGTGATTTCCAACGATTGCTTTTTTAAGTCGCTTCCAATATTTTTCGGAGCTTTCACCAAAATGAAAACCCAGATTATCCGGAATCTGATAGTGCTGTTTGAATTTATTACCTAAAAAATCCTGGTATCCAAATAAAGAAGGAAATCCCTGCATTTCTATCAATCGTGGAACTAGTTCATTGCTGCCCGCTTCTGTGCAAACGGCAAAATCTAAGGCGAGAAACAAGGTGTGATCATCCTCATTGGGCACATACACATGCGCAGGAATTGCCCCCGTCATGAGTGTTTTGAAATCGGGCCGCACTATAAAATCGATGATTTCATCCGCTGCCTTGAAAAGTTTAGCGCTAAAATCTTTGCCAACAAAAACAGGACTTTCAGCAACACGAAAAGGAATCTTGTAGTTAAAAGTTTGATTGAGGTCATTCAAAAAACCATGATATTTTTGTTCTGAAAATTGTTGATTGAATAGTTGTCGGGCAGAAGCGATCATAACATAAGGGAACTTAACCGATGACCTAAAGCCGTCATTAAAAAGCGGGGCACTACAGTAGAGTAGGTGAGCATGATCTTATCCGGATCATTGAGATGATCGAGCATCTCCCAATATTTTTTTTCTCCGTGTTTTTCGATTACCAATTCTTTTTTGTCCTCACGCAATAAATACATGCGCATACCCACCGCATCGGCTTCAGGATGAAACTGCATACCAACAAAAGCTTCATCAAAACGGATGGCCATCACCGCTCTTTCCAAATCTATGTAGGGTCGATATTTTTCTATACAAAGCAACGCACCACCACCCGATTCAATTTTTTCCATGTTGGCCTGAGTAATCTGATAATCACGCGAATCTACAGCCCACATGGGGTCGCCTAATGAACGAAACAAAGGGTCATGATGACCCTCAAATGTTTTATGCACAGGCATTACACCAAAGGAAGTTGACTTTCTTTTTGATACCGCGCCATAGCCGTAATACCTGCAAAAAACCTGAAAACTATGGCAAATTAACAACACATGTTTTTTCTGATCAGGATGTTGTTGATTAAAGGTTTTAATATCCTCCATCAACCCAAAGAACTTGCGCTCCCACAAACTTCCAGCGCTATCTAATGGACTGCCTGGCCCGCCAGAAGAAATATACATGTCAAAACTAAGATCGGCCACTTCGGATTTTTGTCGCACATCAAAGAATTCATACTTCACCGTCAGGTGACAATCTGCTTCAAATTCTTCGATGAGTTGGCGTAAACCGCGCATGCCTTCGTTCGCAACTCCTTCGTAGAGATCGAGAATGGCAATTCGTATTTGATTTTCTGAAGACAACTTCTACTTGTTAAGTAAACACGTTAATAATGCTGCAAAGTTAAACTCCTTCCATCGTTTCACTCAAAATAAAATCCACTACTTTTTCAAGGCTACCTGTTTGTTGAAATACAGCCAGTTGCCTATCGGCCCCAGTGCCTTTTTCTAAAATCGTGTGAATATAATTGATGGCACTACGGCTGCCAAGTTCATCCACCACATCATCGATAAAATCCAATAATTCAAGAATCAACACACGTGTATCTAATTCCATCTGCTTGCCAAAATCAATCATCCGTCCATCGAGGCCATAGCGCGATGCTCTCCATTTATTTTCATTGATGAGTGCACGGGTGTACATGATAAAGCTCATGTTCTGAAGTCTTAACTTATATAGCTTTACCACCAACGCCTGAAATACTGCGGTGATGGCGATGGTTTCTTCTACGCGCATCGGCACATCACAAATTCTGAATTCGATCGTATCGAAAAACGGGTGCACGCGAACATCCCACCAGATCTTTTTTGCGTTGTCGATACAGTTCGTTTTGATCAGCAGGTTTACATAGTTTTTGAAATCATCCCAGCCATTAAAATGATCGGGGATGCCGGTGCGTGGAAACTTGTCAAACACTTTCGTGCGAAACGATTTAAATCCGGTATTGCGTCCTTCCCAAAAAGGAGAGTTGCAGGAGAGCGCATACACGTGTGGCAAAAAATAACGCACCGTATTTTGAATATGAATCGCCATATTCTTGTCTTCAAGACCTACATGAACATGAAGACCGAAAATTAAATTCGATCTCGCAGCCTCCTGCATTTCCTGCACTATTTCATCGTAGCGTGGGTTGGGGGTGATCAATTGCTTGCTCCAATGAGAAAATGGATGCGTGCCGGCAGCTCCTATTTTCAGATTCAATGATCCTGCTACTTCTGAAACTACTTTTCGTAATCCCCGAATCTCCTGGTAAGCCTGATCAACATCTTTACAGATGCCTGTGCCAACCTCCACGACAGCCTGATGCATTTCAGCCTTCACACTATCTTTAATAATATGAGAAGCCAGCTCCACTATTTTTTGATCATGAGAGGTTAACTCGCGAGTAAGCGGATCAACCACCATGTATTCTTCTTCAACTCCCAACGTAAACTTTTCCATAAACGATTTTTCTTTTCAGGAGAGGGTTATTTTTTTGGCGACTTAGGTTTCGCTTCTTTTTTAACACGTTCTTTTACCTTAACTTCTGCTTTAGTAACTTTTGTATTTGCACTTACCGCATTTGTAACAAACGTTCCCCAGGTGAGATTATCTTTTCCGGGTTTTTGATCCTCGGCTCTTTCTACGGCAATCTTTGCGGATGTTTCCACCACCCAGTCAAAATTTTCCTGACCCACTGAATTCACATCGGCATCCGGTGCCGGATTACAAAAATCAATGGCGTAAGGAACACCATCACGCACGGCCATCTCAACGGTATTAAAATCATAACCCAATGCATTGCAAAGATCCAATACGTAGTCGTTCACTTTCTTCAACAACTTCTCGGAAGCAGGACCATTATTACTTTGATATCTTAAGTGATGCGGATTGCGTGGCTCATATTGCATGATGCGTACATGCTTTCGGCCGAGGCAATAACAACGGAAGTAGTCATCAAAAATAATTTCTTCCTGAAGCATCATCACTAATTGGTTGGTTTCGCTGTAAGCTTTGAAGAAGTCATCCTGGTTATTAAGTTTATAAACACTCTTCCAGCCTCCACCAGCATGTGGTTTCATGTAAGCAGGCCAGCCAATGTGTTCAAATATTTTTTCCCAGCTTAATGGAAACTGGAGATTGCTGAATGATGCTTCACCTGTATCTGTGGGGCGCTCGTGCGATGGAAGAAGAACAGTCTTAGGCACTGGTACTCCGAGCTTAACAGCCAGTGCATTATTAAAGAATTTCTCATCAGCACTCCACCAAAAAGGATTGTTGATTACTGCAGTTCCTGAAATGGCAGCATTTTTCAGATAGGCACGATAAAAAGGAACGTCCTGCGAAATGCGATCTATAATAACAGCATAGCCGCTAGGATCTCCTTGTTGCACCATGTCGACCACCACAGGCTCTGCTTTGATATCTTTCAGGCCCATCTTGTTAATACGTTCTACAAAAGCTTCGGGGAAGGAGCGCTCCATGCCGTGCAGTATTCCTATCTTTTTCATATGGATGATTTAATTTTGGTTCTTAATGTCAATGATAATTTTTTGAAACTTTACCGACTCTGTCAGGTGCGGATTGTGAGCAGAATCGGTAAACCAATATAGTTTTTTTTCTTTGCAAACAACCTGCTTGTAATAAGATTCTGACAGCGAAAAATGAGTTTGATAGTCGTTGCTGCCGATAAGAAAATATACAGGACAGTTTAACTCCGGGGCAAACTCAGAAAAATTCGTCTCAGAAGCTTCGTTAAACATAGATAGCCAAGTGATAGCCCATTGATCAACGCTGGCGCGGATTGGTGTGGATGAATCCATCAGCTTACTAAGCCATCTTCTATGATAGAATAATTGCTCGCCATTTTTGAACGGAACCTCTACCTCTCTAAGTTCGGATCTTGCTTCTGTATTATTCTCTGTGATGGCTTTTTCTTGCAAAGCTTTCAAGGAAAGTCTTTCGCTCTCCAATTGGTTTATCATGGGACTGATGGCAAAATATCCTTTCAACAGATCAGGCCTTTCAATGGCAATGCGCAATCCTAAATAGCCACCCCAGGAATGACCCACCAGGTAAATTTTTTCTTGAGAGAATTTTAATGTGAGATAGTTAATCAGCTCCGTGGCATCACGGATAAAAAGTGAAACGTTTAATGGTTCGGGTGATTTATTCAGGCTGGCTGTCTTCCCGCTGTCGCGCTGGTCCCACAGCACAACAATAAAGTGTTTTTCTAATTCTTGAGTAAACCGATCAGCATAACTCATAGCCGAATTGCCCGGTCCGCCATGAAGAAAAAGTAAAACGGGTGCCTGATCGTTCTCTCCCTGAAATTTTATCCATTGTTTGATGCCTCCTATTTCTACCGCTTCGCCACCATCAATCCTGAATCCAACCGCCACCTGTGGCAATAGGATCATCAGAATCAATAAGAAGTAGCGAATCATCATGTCTATCGAATCAACGACAAATAATGCGGGAACATTTCCTTCCAAACAGGCCAGTCGTGTTCCGCATCATGGCGCACATCAAGCCAATGATTGATTCCCTTGTTTCGCAGAATTTCTGCCATTCGTTCGTTCGCACTCCAGCACATATCCCGTGTGCCGGTGCCTAATACCACAAACATATCGTGGAAGAAATCACTTTGTGCATTGGGTATAAAGTCCATGGGATTATTAAAGTACACCTGGTCATCATAGTACCCATCCATCTGATCTCTGATATCGAAAGCAGCACCCATGTTAAACACATACTTCACCACATCCGGATGTTTGAATGCAAATGTGGTGGCGTGATATCCACCAAAACTACAGCCGGCAGTAGCAACTCTGCCTACTCCGGTTTCGCGTTGCGCCAAGGGTACTAATTCGTGATACAGCATCTGGTCATACCAGTGGTGATTTTTTGCGCGATCGGCTGGATGAATGCTTTTATTATACCAGCTCACCTCATCAATGCCATCAACACAATAAATTTTCACCAGGCCTTCATCCAAAAACCAATTAACACTGTCGATTAATTTAAAATCTTTGTTCTCATTGTAATGTCCCATTGAGGTTGGAAACAAGATGACAGGAAAGCCACGTGTGCCAAAGGCAAGGACTTCAATATCGCGGTTCAAACTGGGCGAATACCATTTATGATAATGTTCGTGTGCCATATCAATTCAATTTATAAACCTCTATTTTTGTCCTTTAATTCGGAGAAAAATCGGAATAAAGTGGCTTAAAAATCAATTTATCCTTAAAAAAATTATTGCCCTTGCCACATACGCATCATTACCATCTCGAAAAACTGACCGATATCCATTCCAAACTACTGGGCAGGGATACTGTGGTAGATGTTTTTCTGCCATTTCAATATGAAAAGGAACGCAAACAATATCCTTTGCTCATTTTAAATGATGGTCAGGATGGTGAGGCTATTGATTTAATGGCCACCCTTGAAAAACTTACCCATGACAAAGAAATCAAGGATGTGATTGTGGTAGGTGTACATGCCGGTGACCGCATGCATGAATATGGAGTGGCTTCTAAAGAGGATTATCGGGGACGAGGCTCAAAAGCAAAAAATTATACCCGGTTTATTATGACCGAGTTGATCCCATATCTGCACTATCGGTATCCTATTTCAAAATTGCAGGAAGAGAATTGCATTGCCGGGTTTTCATTAGGGGGGCTTTCGGCTTTAGACATTGCTTTTCACCATGCAGATTATTTCGGAAGGGTTGGTGCCTTTAGTGGATCATTCTGGTGGCGCAAGCGTGATATGAAAAGTAAATTCTATTCCGATCACTACGATCGCATCATGCATCATGCCGTGCGAAGAGGAAAATTTAAACCCGGATTAAAATTCTGGTTTCAAACCGGGCTGAAAGATGAACACCATGACCGCAATAAAAATGGTGTTATTGATTCTATCGATGATACGCTCGATCTCATTGTAGAACTTACCAAAAAAGGATATCGGCCTTTCCATGATATTCAATATCTTGAACTGGAACACGGAGAACATAATCTTAAAACCTGGAAAGAAGCCATGCCTTATTTTTTAAAATGGGCTTATGCCAAGAAATAAATTTAACTATGCAAACAGTTGACACCATCATTTTCGATTTAGGCGCAGTACTCATCGATTGGAACCCACGACATCTTTACAGAAAGATTTTTAAAACCGAAGAGGAGATCACCTGGTTTCTTGAAAACATTTGCACGCATGAGTGGAATGAAAAGCAAGATGCCGGAAGATCATTTGAAGAAGCCACCGAGGAGTTGCTTCAGAAATTTCCTGAACATGAGCATTCTATTCGTGCCTGGTATGGTCGCTGGCAGGAAACCATGAACGGGCCAATACAAGGAACGGTTGATATCTTAAGAGAAATCAGAGATTCAAAAAAATATCGTTTGTATGCGCTTACCAATTGGTCGGAACAAACATTTCCATGGGCGCTGGAGCAATTTGAATTTCTGCATTGGTTTGAAGGCATTGTAGTTTCAGGTCATGAAAAAACACGTAAACCGTTTCCTGAATTCTTTCAGATTTTATTTGATCGCTACAGCGTAAATCCTGCCAACGCATTGTTTATTGATG
>JANOUH010000296.1:0-6979 GCA_031416795.1 Cytophagales bacterium
CTGGAAAAACTTTGTTAGCTACAGCGATTACCAATTCTATTCAGGCGGTTAAGACTTTTGCGGATGGTAAGAGCCTATCAGTAACAATTTCTCCGTGGACAAGTTCAGCCTGGATTCCTGGATCCAACTCTGTTTTCGATCAATTTGTAAACGGATATAAGAATGCGGTAGGTTTAGCTTACGATGCTGCAGGTCAGAAGATGGACATCGTAGGCAGAGAAGCATGGAAGGCATACTATGGAAATGCGCTTGAATCATATAACCTCTACAGAAGAACCAGCGCTCCTAGAGGAATGCAACCTACTATTCAGACTAACCCAGGTCCATGGATCCGTACCATAGTGTATCCTTCGGTGTATGTTAACTTGAATAGCAATGCCACTCAGAGGGATATCAATGTTGTGAATAAGGTGTTCTGGGATAACAACTCGGAGACACTGAATTAATTTTAAAAATTAAATTATTGACATGAAAAAAATAATTAATAGTCTGTTTTTGACATCACTGCTTGTGATAGGCTTTTCGTGCGCAGACCCTGCTTTGGATCCTTTGCAATTTGAAAAAATTTCAAATGGAACCATCCTTGCGCTTCGCGGAGCTGCCCAGAATAAGGTGTATGTTCAGGGAAAACCAATTGCGGAGATCTTCCCCAGAATTGCCACAGGAACTGAAAAGTTCTCTTACGAGACTGAAATACTCGCGGTTGATCCAAGCACGGTAGCCAGTGTAGACATTTATGTGATTAAGAAGCCCTCACGGGAGAGAGTTCTGCTTAAGAATATACCGGCTTCAGCATTCGCAAAAGGAGCTTATCCTCGTCCATCTGCATTAATTGAGCTGACCATAGTGGAAGTTTTCACTAAACTTGGTTTGTCGACTACTTTCCCGCTGAATGCTGCAACCGTTAACACATTGCTGACTACCTATAAATTTGGTGTAGGAATTGAAAGCGATATTAATCTAACAGATGGCAGCAAAGTGTTGGCTTCAGATATTGTTGCCGCTGGATTATTCCAGAGTAATCAGTTTTATCCTTCTATGGTGCTTACCTGGGCGGTAACGGATTACTGTACTTATATTGCCAACTGGGGCGTTGCTTATAATGCCACTGAGTTGTCTGAAATTTCTGGTGCTTATGGACCTTATACCGCAGCATTTGTTGCAGATGGGGTCAATACCTATACAACAGATAATTTTTATGATTCTGGCTGGCCGATGACAATCACTTTTACGCCATCAACGAGTGTTGCCACTCAGGTTGTAAAAATTAAGGCAGGCAGTGTCACGACCGGTAGTGGTAATGTATATACCTATGGAGGAACAGAAGGTACATATAACCAGTGCTTGGGGGGAATCGCGTTGAATGTTGTGGTGAAGAGGAACGGAGCTGATTATGATGTTCTGGTTTGGAAGCTTGTTAAAAAGTAACTAAACGCATTATTGTTTAAAAGGAGTCATCCCGAAAGGGGTGACTTTTTTTATGCTCAAAAGTTATTCTAAGATTTCCTTGATTACTTATGAAGCGGGATGCCACGGTTTTTTTAAGTTAGGTGAAGTAAGTTGGAGCATAAATTCCAATGTAAAATCCCACTGACTTTTTAGAGAAATCGAGGCTGGATAGAACTAATCATTGGGAACAAAAAAAGGCTGATCTATAAACAGATCAGCCTTTTTATTTCAGATGATTAAACGGATCGTTAAGAAAGCATTTTTAAAAGAGTACTCAAACGCCTCTTAAGATTTCTGCGATCCACAATGAAATCCAGAAAGCCATGTTCCAAAACGAATTCAGAACTTTGGAAACCCTTGGGTAAATCTTTACCAATGGTCTCACGGATGACGCGTGGTCCTGCAAAACCTATCAGGGCATTGGGTTCTGCAATATTAAAGTCCCCCAACATCGCATAAGAAGCGGTGACTCCTCCTGTTGTTGGATCAGTAAGTAGCGATAGGTATGGAATCTTTGCTTCGTCTAAAAGAGCAATTTTAGCAGAAGTTTTAGCCATCTGCATCAAAGAAAGCCCTGCCTCCATCATGCGCGCTCCGCCTGAGCGTGAGATCATGAGAAATGGTTTCCTCGTTTTAAGACTATGATCCATAGCGCGGGCGATTTTTTCTCCTACTACAGAACCCATAGAACCTCCGATAAACGTGAAGTCCATGCAGGCAATGGTGATATCTAATCCGTTTATTTTACCATACGCAGTGCGAACGGCATCCTTCAGATTTGATTTAGCCTGAGATTCCTTCACTCTTTTTGGATAAGGTTTCGTGTCTGTAAACCCGAGTGGGTCTGCAGACTCCATGTTGGTGTCAAGTTCTGTGAATTCATTATCATCAAAGAGAATTTCAAAGTACTCCTGCGATCCAATTTTTACATGGTATTCCTCATCAGGTACCACGTAAGCGTTGTTCTTCAGTTCACGGGTATGAATAATTTTTCCGGCTGGGGTCTTGAACCACAAACCATCAGGAACTTCTCTTTTCGACTCCGTGGGAGTGAGAATTCCTTTATCAGTACGTTTGAACCAGGGCATTTTTTATTTTAAAATAGTCAATGACTAACGTTCAACTTTAATGTCTTAAGCAATGTCGATGCTATTATCCAGATAGACATCCTGAATAGCCTGAAGAATTTCTACACCTTCTTTCATCGGGCGCTGGAAAGCCTTGCGGCCTGAAATCAATCCCATACCACCGGCACGCTTGTTAATTACGGCTGTGCGTACTGCATCTGCCATGTCTGTAGTTCCTTTAGAGTCGCCACCAGAGTTGATTAGACCTGCACGGCCCATGTAGCAATTGGCCACCTGATAACGACAAAGATCGATCGGGTGGTTAGAAGTTAATTCAGTATAGATTCTCTCATCCAACTTTCCGTATGTACTTCCGCCCGTATTTAAAGCTTTATATCCTCCATTGTTTTCAGCTAATTTCTGCTTGATAATATCAGCCTGGATAGTAACACCCAGATGGTTAGCCTGACCAGTAAGATCGGCCGATACGTGATAATCTATACCGTCTTTTTTGAAAGCATTGTTTCTGGTGTAGCACCAAAGGATAGTTGCCATACCTAGTTGATGCGCTCTTTCAAAAGCCTTAGCAACTTCTTGTATCTGACGAGTTGAATTATCTGAACCAAAATAGATAGTAGCACCAACGGCTACTGCTCCCAGGTTCCAGGCATCCTCAATAGAACCAAACATGATTTGGTCTGCCTTATTTGGATACGTAAGCAATTCATTGTGATTGATCTTTACAATGAACGGTATCTTATGAGCGTATTTGCGCGACATCATGGCAAGGCCACCAAACGTTGTAGCCACAGCGTTACATTCGCCCTCAATAGCAAGTTTTATAATATTTTCCGGATCAAAATAGATCGGGTTTTTAGCGAATGATGCACCAGCACTATGTTCAATTCCCTGATCAATAGGAAGTATGGAAAGAAAACCTGTTCCGCCTAAGCGACCATGATCATAAAGAGTCTGAAGACTGCGTATAGTTTGTGTGTTTCTGTTTGAAATGGAAAATACACGATCTACGAAATCAGGACCTGGTAAGTGAAGCTGATCTTTTAGAATAGTCTTGCTTTTGTGAGTCAGGAGGGATTCAGCGTCTTTACCCAGTAATGCGCTGATGTCTGTCTTTGCCATAGATTTGGTTAAAGTGAGGGGCAAATATAGGGTTATGACCCATCAACTGCAATGAGATTTGGTCCTTTGGTATAAAACTAAAAACCCACTTCAGAAGTCCTGAGGTGGGTTTTTTGAAGATAAAATGTAATTTTTCAGGCTCCTTTAGAAACGGCAATTTTTTCTTTAATCCTTGCCGATTTGCCTTGCCGACCTCTCAAGTAGTAAAGTTTTGCTCTGCGCACTTTACCAGCTTTAACAAACTCGATTTTATCTATGCTTGGGCTAAGCAGTGGAAAAATTCTTTCCACACCTACTCCATTTGATATCTTTCTTACTGAAAAACTCTCTCCGTTGGTTCCAAATCCTCTGCGGTAAACCACTACACCCTGGAACTGCTGTATTCTTTCCTTGTTACCTTCGCTGATTTTTACATGCACATTGATGGTATCACCAGGCTTAAATTCTGTGATATTCACTCTTTTCGCTGCTAATTCCTGCTCAACATACTTTATTAAATCAGCCATAACACTCGTTTTTAAAATGGACTGCAAATATAGGGTAAGAAAACAGAATTCATAAATCTGTATTTAAGATTTTTTGCCTTTTACTCATTCATCAGACCTGGTCTGCGTTCTTTGGTCCTCTCCAGAGCCTTTTCCTGCCTCCATTGCTCAATTTTGACTTCGTGGCCGGAAAGAAGCACCTCTGGGACCTTCCAGCCCTTGTATTCTGCCGGGCGGGTATATACTGGGGGCGCAATCATTCCATCCTGAAATGAGTCGGTCAAGGCCGATGTTTCGTCCGAAAGGACGCCTGGAATCAGTCGGATAATGGAATCAGAAACTACCGCAGCGGCAAGTTCACCCCCCGAGAGGACATAATTTCCGATGCTGATTTCGCGGGTGATTAAATGTTCACGCACGCGTTCATCCACTCCTTTATAATGGCCACAAAGGATAATCAGGTTTTGCTTCAGGCTGAGTTGGTTGGAGAGCGATTGAGTAAGGAGTTCTCCGTCCGGACTCATATAGATTACCTCATCATAATCTCTTTCGCTCTTCAGTTTAGAAATGCAGAGATCAATGGGCTCGATCATCATCACCATGCCAGCGCCTCCTCCAAACGCATAATCATCAGTGGTGCGGTGCTTGTTTTGAGAATATCCCCTCAGATCATGGATAGCCACGGTGACGAGCCCTTTTTGCTGCGCTCTTTTTAAGATGGAATCCGAAAAGGGACTTTCCAGCAACCGGGGGAGACAAGTGATAATGTCAATTCGCATCGTGCTAAGTTAGCTTAATCTATATGCTCAGGAAGTCTTCGGGCAAACTCACTTTGATGAGTTTCTTCGATTTATTAACACTTTTAATAAATGGGCCATTTACGGGAATTAATACATCCTTACCGTTATAGTCAATTTCCAAAAGCCGGCTGGGGCCAGATTGAATAACCTGTTTTAGCAGCCCTAATGTACCTTCGGTTTCATCTTCAACCGTAAAGCCAACGACTTCATCATTATAAAATTCACCTCGCTTTAGTGATGGCCTTACCGTTTTACTTAGATAAAGAGCAGAAGCTTTCAGATTGGCTGCTTGCTCTGCAGTATTCACATCCTCAAACTTCAAAAATGCTTTGTCGCCACGATCGGAAAAGGATTGAATGAAATAAGGCACCAGGCTGCCTTTCATTTCAATAAAAACGGATTCCACGGAGTCCAATTCAATGGGTTCTGTAAAAACAGCGGTCACCTCACCTTTTAGTCCGTGTGTTTTCGAAATGTATCCGATGGTATAACAGTCTTGCTTGTTCATGCTTCAAAAATAAAAATGCCAACACGATATCGCGTTGGCATTTCAGTATAATTATTAAGATAAATTAAGCCTCTGCGGGAGCAGTACCTTCAGCCGCAGCTTCTGGTTGAGCTTCAACCACCGGAGCAGCCGCTGCCACTTCAGCTTTCTTACGAATAGCCTCTGCACGAGCTTCTTTCACTTTAGTTTCTGCCTCTTTGCGCGCTTTCGCTGCATCTTGCTTGCTCTTAGAAAGATTATCTATCTTAGACTGTACCTTAGTTTCTTTCGCCTTCACCCATTCTGCCAATTTGCCATCGGCTTGTTCCTGAGTAATTGCTCCTTTAATAACACCAATTTGAAGGTGTTTCTTTAGCATTACGCCATGGTGAGAAAGCATCGCCTTTACGGTTTCAGTAGGCTGCGCACCTTTCATCAACCAGCTAAACGCCTTGTTATCATCCAAAATGATGGATGCAGGGTTAGTTGCCGGGTTGTAGGTACCGATTTTTTCAATGAATTTACCATCGCGTGGTGCTCTGGCGTCTGCTACGACTACATCATAAAGAGCCAGTTTTTTGCGGCCTCTGCGGGCCAATCTGATTTTAACAGCCATTTTCTTAGTTTTTTAATGTTGGATCTCGTCCGTTTTTAAAAGGAGTGCAAAGGTAGATGATTTTGCCATTTTAGCAACCATCGATGTGAATAAAGCTCGGAAAGGAGTTAAAATAATTATATTTGATTAAGCGATTATTAGGTTTTCATATATTGAAGCCCCTTTTTACATTTGGTACCATTTCAAAAATAACCATGGATAAGTATTCATACATCTCGAACGCAGACGTTGGCTACCTCGACCAACTTTACCAGAATTATAAGAAAGACGCAAACTCTGTTGACCCTACGTGGCAGAAATTTTTTGAGGGATACGATTTTTCGCAACAGCGCTATGGCGAAAACGGTCATCAAGCGGTACCCGGAGACCCGGCAAGTATTAAAGAGACGCAGGTAAGAAACCTGATTTTTCAATACCGTTCCTTCGGTCACTTAAAATCAAACACCAACCCGGTGCGTCCGCGCAGAAATCACAACGTAAACTTTGATCATAAGAGTGTTGGCCTTACGGAAGCTGATTTGGATACAGAGTTTGATGTAGGCGCTGAGATTGGAATGGGAAGAGCTACACTTCGAAAAATTATCGAGAAACTACAAGTGGTTTATATCGGGCCAATTGGTTTTGAATACAACTTCATCCGCAACGATGAAGTACGTCAATGGTTTTTCAATAAGTGTGAAAAGGAATACTATAACAACAATCCTTCTCAGGATGAGAAGAAAAGAATACTGAGCAAGCTTAATGAAGCGGTGGTTTTCGAAAACTTCCTTCACACCAAGTTTTTAGGGCAAAAAAGATTTTCATTGGAAGGCGGAGAGAATACGATTCCGGCATTGCAAGCGATCATTAATAAAGCGGCAGAATTTGGAGTGAAGGAAACGGTCATCGGTATGGCGCACCGTGGTAGATTAAATGTGCTTACCAATATTCTTGGA